>CAMATE010000340.1 GCA_945861075.1 Akkermansia muciniphila | reverse complement strand
GACTCCCTCCACCGGGTCCCCCAGATCGTTGGAAACCTCGAGCAATTCGGGATCCACAAAAGCCATCAAGCCGATCGGTGACAACAAGCTGCGCACGCGCAGGCTGAGCGTGCCAACCGGGGTGACACCTGCCGGGATGCTGACACCTGCGGTCGCCACGGTGACCCGGAGGATGCCTGGAGTATTGGTGTTGAGGGTGATCAGCCCACCTGGCAGAAAGCCGCTCGGGAGGAACTCGGGCTCGGCCAAGAACTCCACATAATCGGCGTATAGGAGGTTAAAGCTCAGTCCGGATAACGGATGGATGTTCTTGAGTTGGATGGGAAATTCCACGCGTTGACCCTCACGGGTGTCGCGGGCATCACCGACCACCAGAATGCTGCCGGCATTCCAAACCAACGTGGTCTGGTTGGTGGTGGCGTTGCCACTGAGATCCTTGGCTTCCACCGAGAAGAGGTTCTCGCCCGGCTCCAGTGCGACTCCGGTGACTTCGTACCGGCCACTGCTGAGCTTCAAGGTCTGCGACGGAACGCCGGTTCGACGGAGAATAACCGATGCAATGTCGTCATTGTCGGAAACCCAGCCGGTCAGGGTCACTGTCTTGGCCTCGGAAACACCGGCCGCAGGCGACTGCCAGGAGACCACGGGTGCGGCCACATCTTGGAACTGTGCGGAAACCACTGTGGACTGGGCGATTTCCCAGTCTTCGTCGAGATCTACGGCGTTGAGAGGGCTGCCCGGAAGCCCAAGCCATTTGGTCAATTGCCATCCCGGCTTGACCGTTGCGGTGACCCGGACCGGGAAACCTTCTTCGAACTGCTCCCCGGCCGGGTCCAGGGTCAATGTGCCGCCCTGAGTCTGAGTCAGGCCCACAGTGAACACCTTAGGAGTTTGGAACTGGGCTTGGATGATCGTAGTCGCAGAGAGACGC
Organism: Akkermansia muciniphila; assembly: GCA_945861075.1. Lineage (GTDB taxonomy): Bacteria > Verrucomicrobiota > Verrucomicrobiia > Limisphaerales > UBA9464 > SXXZ01. The sequence continues at coordinate 2,076 of CAMATE010000340.1, read as the reverse complement.
CCGTCGGAGACGGTCAGTCGAATGGGCACCACGCCGTCACCGCCGCCCAGAGGCAAGATAGTGAGGCTGCGGACCGCGCCCGCGCCTGAAAGCACCAGTCGGTCTTGGGGCAGAATTGCCGGATTGCCGCTCTCCACCGTCAAGGTCAGTGAGTCATTGGGATCCGGGTCGCCGACGCTAACAGCCACATCGGTGATGCCGTCGATGGATCGGAATTCTAAACCACCCGGCGCTGAAATCGTCGGAGGTTCGTTGAGCGACTGGACGCCAATGAAGTATTCGAGCGGTTCCGTGACCACCCCATCCGTGGCTTCGACGAGCACTCGGTTCAGGCCTGCATTGAGGTTTCCGGGGCGCCCCACAAGAGTGCCCTCGGTGGCCGAGGTGGCGGTCCACTTTAACCAGGCCGGAATAACGATGGGTTTCAGGGTCACCGTCTGGCCGATACCACCCGGGCTCACGGCGATGGTGGCTTGGTACTCCTGACCTTCGATCACCTCAACCGGCGGAGTAGTCAGGAACGTCAGCGCCTGCCAATCGACATCCACCTGAACCTGAAAGGAGCGGGCATTGGCCGCATTGGCTCCCGAGGCGTCGGTGACTTGCAGTTGGCCCGTGAACGTTCCGGCTTGGGTGTAGGTATGTGACACGGTGGCCCCTTCGGCCGTGGCTCCGTCACCGAAGGTCCATGCGTAGAGGATGCCCGTGGAACCGGAATCATTGGCCGTGGCCGTGAACCGACCGGCGGTGCCGGCGATGAGGTTGTCGGGCGTGAGCACTGAAGCGATGAGCGGCGGCGTGTTGGTGATGACCAGCGTGAACGGATAAACGGTGCTTTGCAGGGCCACTTCGGTGCCCACCGCACTGGCGCGGGTCGCGAAATTGGCCACCGGGCGGTAGTCACCCAAGTGCAGCAGTTCCCAGCGCTCGCCCTCGCGCACCCAGAAATCGTTGTAGCTCTTGCCGACGTTCGACGGGGCCGGGTTTTGCTTGGAGTCGGCCACGATCAGGCCGGCGGTTTTGCCCGAGATTTGCGGCAAGTTCTTCCAAACCACGGTCCAAGTGATTCGGTCGGTAGTCTCCACGTTCAAATCGGTGAAACGCTGGAGGAAATACCCGCTGTTCATGCCGAAGGGCTTGCTCTTATACAGCACGGTGCCCGGGGTGCGGGATTGGAGTCCCGGGAAGGTGGGGCCGTCGTTGCGATAAATACGCAGTTCGCCGGTGACGGCCGAGCGTTCGGCCGCGGTCATCGACGTGAGATCGGCGTAATAATAGAACGAGACCTCGTGGAGGATTTGGTTGGGGACGCCGAATTCGACCTCATCGCCCGATTCCAAGGTCGGAGTGTGGAATTCGGCCGGATAAACCACGCTGTCAAAGTTGTCGTAGAGGCTTATCAACCCGAGTTCGGTCACTTGCACCTTCAAGTCGTGGCGACCGGGCGGCAGCAAGGGCAACACGGGCTTGCGGCCGTGGGCGGTTTGTCCGCCGGGCAGTTGCCAGGTCACCTGCACGGCGCGCTCAGGCCAGGCGTAGTCGGCCATCACCTGAACTTGGGCGGGTTGGCCCTCAATGGCCCTGAGCGTTTCAACGCCGCGGATCACCGGAGCCCGGTTTTGCACCGAAATGCGGTAGTACGACGGCGGGGTGATGCGACCCGCGGCATCGGTGACGGTTAGGTTGAAGTCGATGATCCCGGGCCACAGCGCCTGCGTGGTCAAATCCAGGACCTGGTTGGTCACCTGCAACCCGTCCACAGCCTGCCAGAGGTAGCGCAGCGGCTGGGTTCCCCCAGTGACCACGGGCTCGACGAGCAGCGGATCGCCTTCCAAGGCCGCCGGATGACGGATGCGCTCAATCAAGGGCGGCAAGGCGGGCTGGTTGACCAATCGGATGGAGGGGAAGTTCTTCATCCAACTGTCGGCCTCCGCGATGGGCGCCGACGGCGTAAAAGAATAGAGAAACAGCCCGGAAGTGCCGGTGACCCCGCCGGCCTGAAGTGCGGCCTCGTAGGTGGAGAAGAGGCTCAAATCCCAAACCCGAACCTCCACCTGGGCGGTTTCACCCAAGCTC
>CAMATE010000339.1 GCA_945861075.1 Akkermansia muciniphila | reverse complement strand
GGATGCGACCACAGCCCGTGCACGTTAGATTGCAGGTATGGAGCGGCTCCAACTGCAACACCATCGCGTACTTGGGTGTGCCTTTGAGCTTATGTTTGATGATGTGCCGGGCGATCTTGGCCGTCGGCGCGAGAGGAAAACGCATGGTTTGAAAATCAATGGGCTGGCACCTGGACCACCGCCGCCATGGCGACCATTGGGGTCGTCGTGGCAGTCAATGCAACCCCGTTGGTCGAAGAGCCAGGAGCCGAGCGATGTGAGGGATCGGCCTTGAGCAGACCTGGAAGGAGTAACGTGGCCGGAGAGACGCTATGGGATCCACTGAACCCGCCGCATCCCGAAAACAGGGTAGAAGCGGCGAAAAAAAACAAAACCGCCATTCCCCGAAATCGATAAGACCCCTTCACGCCCGATAGAATAGATCCAGCCGCTTCAGGGGCAATCCCCATTTTGGGCGCGTATCGAGGAAGGTCTTGTCGGTCCGGGCCGCACAGACCACCGTGGAGCCCTGCGACCATGAAATTCATCAGCCTATTGGGAATCGTCGCCCTTATCGGCGTGGCTTGGCTGCTCTCAGAGCACAAGCGCCGCTTTCCGTTCCGGGCTGTGCTCTGGGGCGTAACCCTCCAGTTCTTCTTGGGATGGTTTATCCTCAAGACCAGTCCTGGCGAGGCTCTCTTCAACGCCTGCCAGCAGCTTGTTTCCCGCTTCATCGGCTTTGCGAACGAGGGCAACAAACTGATGTTTGGGCCGTTAGCTAATGAAGCGGTGATGTCCAAGGCCTTTGGCCCAGAGAACGCCTTGTTCTTCGCCCTAGTGATCACCGGCATCATCGTGTTGATTAGCACCGTCTCTTCAGTCCTCCACCACTACGGAGTTCTGCAACTCCTCGTCCGCGCCGTGGCCTGGATCCTGCGGCAGACCATGGTCACTAGCGGCAGCGAGACCCTCAGCGCCGCAACCAACAGCTTCATGGGCCAAACCGAGGCCCCGCTGCTCGTCAAGCCCTACTGGCCCGGCATGACTCGGAGTGAATTGCACTGCATGATGGTTGGCGGTTTCGGCACCATCGCTGGCAGCGTGATGGGATTCTTACTCTGAACATTTCGATGCCCACAGAAATCCACCCCACAGCGGTCATCCATCCTTCAGCCCAACTCGGCGAAGGCTGCCAAGTCGGCCCCCATGCGGTCATTGATGCCCATGTGATCCTAGGGCCTCATTGCCAGGTGGGCCCCGGTGCCTACCTGACGGGCCATACCCAACTGGGATCGGGCAACCGCATCCATGCCGGGGCCGTTCTTGGGGACGCGCCACAAGACTTCAAATACGCGGGACAACCCACTCGACTACGTATCGGTAACGATAACGTTTTTCGAGAACACGTGACCGTGCACCGCTCGAATCGGCTGGAGGAAGACACGGTCCTTGGCGACGGAAACTTTCTAATGGCCGGCTCTCATGTCGGACACAACAGTGTTTTGGGAAACCACACTGTGCTAGCCAATGGGGCACTGTTGGGCGGCCACGTGGTGGTGCAGGACCGAGCCTTCATTTCAGGGAGCTGCCTGGTGCACCAATTTTGCCGAATCGGTCGACTGGCTCTCATGCAAGGTGGTTCGGCCGTTTCACTCGACCTCCCACCCTTCACGCTGGCACGGGACACAAATATCCTTTGCGGCCTCAATCGGGTGGGATTGCGTCGGGCAGGCATTAGTCCTGAAGACCGCAGGGCCCTCCAACGCGTGTATCACCTCCTCTTTCGATCGGTGCTCCCACGGGCCGAGCGACTGCGTCAAGCCACTGCCGATTTCCCTCAACCCGTCTGTCAGGAATTAATCGCCTTCGTGGCCGCATCAACCCGGGGCATGTGTGCCGATCCGGGTCGCCGGAATGGCTCCAACTCCGACGAAGACGCCTCAACCCACTGACCCGCAATCCCAGAGGCTATCCGGGCTCTACTGCCGGCTGATCTCTGAGCCTCCCAACGACAACGATGGAATTCGCTTACTCCCTGGTCCAACTGGCCAATGGCACCACCAGCATACGATCGCTGGCCGAAGGGGAAACCTTTCATCCAGTTATCGGTCCGGTCGCCGAGGCCGAGGCGCTGTACGTGAGACAGTTGCGACTCCCGGAACGCCTCACCGCATCCACCGATGATGAATGGGTTCTCTGGGATGTGGGGCTGGGCAGCGCAGCCAATGTCACCACCGCCCTACGGCACCTGGCCGGGATCCCGAAACGGATTTGCATCGTCAGTTTTGATCACACCTTAGAACCCTTGCGCTTCGCCCGAGACCATGCCCAGGAGCTGGGCTATCCGTTGGGCTTCGAAACCGCCTTCGGCACGCTGCTCGAACATCATCAGTGTGAGTTCGTCCACGATCGCCTTTCAGTCCGCTGGCAAGCCGAGGTGGCCGATTTTCCCACCCTCATCCAATCGGCCGCACCACTGCCGGCCCCCCACGCGATCTTCTACGATGCGTATTCCCCAGCACGGAATCCGGCGATGTGGACGCTACCCCTCTTCCAGCGGCTCTTCGAGCGATTGGATCCGGAACGCCCCTGCGCCATGGCCACCTATTCCCGCGCCACCCTCCTGCGGACGACCCTGCTACGGGCCGGTTTCTGTGTCGGCGCCGGCGAGGCCACCGGGGAAAAGGAGGAGACGACTCTGGCCAGCAATGCGTTGTCCCTAATTCCCCGGCCCCTGGGAAGCGACTGGCTCGGCCGGGCGCTGCGGTCCACCAGTGCCGAGCCTCTGGAGAGCGCCGTTTACCGGCAGGCTCCTTTGTCTGAAGGGACCCGAGCCGCCCTGCTGGACCACCCCCAGTTCCGGCAAGACTGAATCGTTTGCCCAAGGTTTGTTTTCCTGGTTCGCAACACGGCTGCTGGCTGGAACAAGAACCCACCTGGCAGAACTGGTTCCCGGATTTAGAAATAGCCTGGAAAACCATCCTTCTCAAAAAGTCCGATGAAACCCAGACCACTCAATCTGGGTTGGTTCATCGATTCGACGTGA
>CAMATE010000338.1 GCA_945861075.1 Akkermansia muciniphila | reverse complement strand
TTCGGTCAGCCCGTTGATTTCCCGACGGGCTTCCCGACATTGGTCGCTCATGACACCCCCGTCTTCCGATACGGCCTCGCCGCTCCTGGCGGCCTTGACCGCGCGATCGGAACGGCAGGCGATGGACTGGGGATTAGCCCTGATCAGCCAAGGCATCCCCGCGGTGATTGACCGCGAAGAGGCTTCAGTGGTGCCATTCGACGGGGCCTCCGAAATGGCCTCCGAAGAGTCGATCTACAGGGCGGTGGATCAGGAGCCTCATCCGCCGAATCCGGGTCCATCGTCGCAGAGTGTTCGACGTGACCGATGGCGTTTGCGGGTCGAGCCCGATGAGCTGGAACGGGCGCGGGCCGTGGTTCTGGAATATCGCCGCGAAAACCGCCGCTTTGCCTGGCACCGCACCGCCGTCGCGTCGCGTCCCTTGTCTTGGAATCCCGCGGCGGTGCCGTGGGTTCTCGTGTTGTGCGCGATTCATGCGTTGCTGCCAATGGCACTTCGTTCGGCCGGCTGGGTGGAGGCGTCATCCGTGCGTCAGCAGGGGCAATGGTGGCGCCTGTTCACGGGTACCTGGCTGCATGCTGACGTGGCTCACTTGGCATCCAACGTGGGCACGGGTGTGCTCACGTTGGGCTTTGCTATGGGTCGATATGGGCCCGGGACCGCGTTGTGCTTGAGCCTGGTAGCGGGTGCCGCGGCCAATATACCCGGTGTGTTGCTGCGAGAACCCTCGGCGCGGGCGCTTGGAGCCTCCGGTGTCGTGATGGCGGCGCTGGGCCTTCTAGTCGGTCATGCGGTGATCTGGTGGCGCATCAGTCGGCATGCCTCCAAGCCCGTGTGGATCAGCCTCGGAGCCGGCGGGTTTCTTTTCCTCAGTCTGGGCGTTAATCCGGCCTCGGATGTGTTGGCTCATGCCGGCGGCTTTGTCGGGGGCATCCTGCTCGGAGCTCTGGCCGCCTGGTTTCGTTGGGGTCGTTTTGAGAAGCTCTGGGCTCTGGCTTATGCCGCGTTGGCCGTCGGGCCGTGGCTGTGTGCGTGGGCCGCTCGCGGGCGTTGATGCCCGTTGAGGTTCCAAGGGCTCGTCAGCCGGTCGATTTGGGCAATGAGGTCAATCGGCCCTCACGGTCCACCAAGTAGTCGATACCTCGCCAGTGGACGGTGTTGCCAAAGATGGCAGCGACCCAGACGGCCACTCCGAGCAGGTCTTTGGCGGCGGCCATACCGAAGACAAACGAATCCCCCCGGCTCGGCCGCCCCGGTACGGCTGCGAGGTGTTGGGCTAGGAGTTGTGCTATGAGCGAGCGGGCGATGATCAGACCCATGAAGAGTCCGAGCCACGGTCCGCGTTCTTCGGAGGATAGCGCCGGATGCCACCACACCACGGCCGTCGCCAATGCGTTCCACAGGGTGCCATTGGCGAGAATGCTGGCGATGTAGGGACCGGGCCGGCACACGCGGATGGTGCGGTTCCAGCGTACCTGATGGGTCCAGATGGTCTTCCAGCCAGTGGGGGCATCGAGGCACTCGACCACCACCGGAGTGAGTTCGATGCGACCCCCGGCCGCGACAATGCGGCGACCTAGTTGGAAATCATCGGCGAGGTAATCGGCCAACGCACGGAAACCGCCGATGCCTTCTAGCGCGGAGCGACGGAGAAGCATGGCGGCACCGAGGGCGAAATCCATCGGAGCCAGCATCCGCGACTGCAGCACCTGGCTCCAGAAGTCGGCATTCATGGCGGTGGCCTCCCATTCCATGGCGGTGTTGGAGGGATTGGCCAACCGATAGAAACTGTGGACTAAGGTCACGCCATGGTCTTGGAGCGGCAACACCATCTGGGACAGAAGGTCCGAAGGGGCTAGCACGTCGGCATCACTCACCAACACCAGCTCGTGGGTGATCAGTCCCTCGGCCTGCGCTAATTTGGAAACCTTGGCATTGGCACCCACCTGCTCCGGGAAAATCAGCAACCGGGCGTCGCGGTGGGGATGCGTTGCGATGAGGCGTTGCACCAGCGGAACCACGGGATCGTTCGCGTCGGTCACCATGAAGAGGAACTGCAGGGGGCCGGCATAGTCCTGATCTAGCCAACTCGTCAGGCAACGCTCTGAGTGCTCCGCATCGCAGCCTTTGAGAGGCTTGAGGAGGGAGATGCCCGGAGACACTCCAGGATTGGGGCTTCGCCGATGCAGTGGGAAACGCTGCGCCGCGATAAACTGCCAGGTGACGATGCCAAAGCTCAGGACAGCCAAAGCCGATGGGATTCCAACGGTCAGCGGGGGCATTAGGGTGTCTCGAGTTGCATTGGAGGTGTTGTCCGTGTCCTGGGGTTAGCGGGTTGCACTGCCGACGGCGTCACTCCACCGGCCACCGCCGAGGCGCTCGGTCAATCCTTCAACCAATTCGCGCGCGAGCCCGGGCCCCTCATACACCAGACCGGAGTACACCTGCACCAACGAGGCTCCAGCCGTGATTTTTTCCCAAGCGTCGGCGGCCGTGAAAATCCCGCCCACTCCGATAATGGGCACGGTGCCCCGGGTTTGCCGGTAGAGGTGACGCACCACTTCGGTGCTCCGCGTAGCCAAGGGACGTCCGCTCAACCCTCCGGTTTGTCGGTAGATTCGCTGAGCCAGGTGGTCCTGCTGTTCGGGACGAGCGAGCGTGGTGTTGGTGGCCACCAGTCCGGACAGTTGGCGAGGGCCGACCAGACTTACAATTTCATCCAGCGCGTCGAACGACAGGTCCGGGGCCACCTTAACTAGCACCGGCTTGGCGGGGCCGCCGCGGGACAGTTCGGCGTTCACCGTTTGCATGGCCGCGAGGATGTCATCCAACGCCGCCTTGTCCTGAAGTTGCCGCAAGTTGGGCGTGTTCGGCGAACTCACATTGACCACGAAGAAATCGGCCAAATGCCACAAGGTGCGGAACGACTGGGCGTATTCGGCAGCGGCCTGGTCTAGGGGCGTGATCTTGGACTTGCCTAGATTAATACCCACGGGATGGGAGGGCCACAGCCCCTCGGCTCGCCAGGCCACC
>CAMATE010000337.1 GCA_945861075.1 Akkermansia muciniphila | reverse complement strand
CTGCTCTTCGAGCGAGGCGAGTTCAAGGCGGCTTCCACCGCTCAGGTGACCCTCATGATGCTGTGCCTCAGCCCGAGCTTGATGGCTTTCTCACTCAACAACGTTCTGGCTCGGGCCTTTTACGCTCTCGGCGACACCAAAACACCGATGCGCATCAGCCTGGCTGCCATTGCCGCTAACTTCGTGGCCGCCTTCATCTCGGTGAGCCTCATGCCCAAGGCGGGACTCGCGATCGCCAACTCGGCCAGTTCCACGATGCAGTGCTTCCTGCTGTTTTATGCACTCAAGCGAAAACAACCGAAGTTCGACCTCCCGGCCCTGTTCGCTCCGGTGCTAAGGATGGGCGTGGCAGGCCTCGTGGCCGCGGTCACCGCGTTGGGCTCCGCGTGGATTTGGAATCGATGGGTGGGCCATGCGAATTTGCAAACCAAAGTCGGAGCCACATTCATCCCCATGGCCTTGGCCACGGTTGCCTATTTCCTGACGGCAACCCGGCTCAAGATCCGGGAAGCGTCGGATGTGCTGACGGTGTTGCGGCGCCGCAAGAAAAAGCCGACTTCGATCAGCACTGCGGACCAAACTTCCGATTGATCCCACCCCAGAACGGGGGGTAGCGTTTTTACAGATTCACCCGTGATTCCCTATCCTGTCTCCAAAGCCATGAATGGCCGGAGGAGCGGGGGCGTCGGGAATCACTTCAACGTTTCAACGACATGAGCCAAATCATCCCCGCAGCCAGCGCCTCGGTCCTGTCCCGGCGCGGCTTCCTCTCCACCTCCAGCACCGCCATCGGCGGCGCCATGATCGGCAGTCTAGCCATCGAGCGCTTGGCGTTCGGTGCCGCCAGCGATGAGATCAAGATCGCCCTCATCGGCTGCGGCGGCCGCGGTTCCGGCGCGGCCAACCAGGCACTGAATGTCCCGGGCGTGAAGCTCGTGGCCATGGCTGACGCCTTCCAGGATCGCCTCACCGGCGCACTGAACAGCCTGAAGTCCTCACAGGGCCCCAAGGTGGACGTGCCGGCCGACCGCCAATTCGTCGGTCTGGATGGCTACAAGAAGGCCATCGCACTGGCCGATGTCGTCGTCCTGGCGACGCCCCCGGGATTCCGCCCGCAGCATTTCGAAGAGGCTGTGCGTCAGGGCAAGCACGTGTTCATGGAAAAGCCGGTGGCCGTCGATGGACCTGGCGTCCGTCGCGTTCTGGCCGCTGCTGAAGAGGCCAAGAAGAAGAACCTCAAGGTGGGTGTCGGCCTGCAGCGCCATCATCAGCCTGGCTATCTGGAGACCATGAAGCGACTCCATGACGGAGCCCTCGGCGACATTTACCTCGTGCGGGCCTACTGGAACGACGGTGGTGTTTGGGTTAACCCGCGCAAGGACGGCCAGACCGAACTCGAGTACCAGATGCGCAACTGGTACTACTTCAACTGGCTGTGCGGCGACCACATCACCGAGCAGCACATCCACAACCTCGACGTCGCCAACTGGGTCAAGAACGCCTACCCGGTGAAGGCCCACGGCATGGGCGGCCGTCAGGTCCGTACCCAGAAGGAATACGGCGAGATCTTCGACCACCACGCCATCGAGTACACCTACGCCGACGGCACCACGCTGCTGAGCCAATGCCGCCACATCCGCGGCGCCGACAGCAACGTGTCCGAACAGTGCGTGGGCTCCAAGGGCTTCTGCAACATCAGCGGCCACTCCATCACTCCGTCCGGTGGCGGGAATGCTTGGCGCTTCCGCGGCGAGAAGCCTGTGGACCCCTACCAGCAGGAGCACGACGACCTGTTCGCCGCGATCCGGAAGAACACCGAATACAACGAGGCCTTCAACGGTGCCAAGTCATCGCTGACCTCCGTCATGGGACGCATGTCCACCTATACGGGCAAAACCATCAGCTGGGAGCAGGCCCTCAATTCCAATGTGAATCTCGCCCCGAACGACTTCGAGAACCTGCGCTGGGACTCCGAGTGCAAGTCTAAGGCGGATGCCAATGGCTTCTACCCGGTGGCCGTACCGGGCGATGCCAAGTGGTTCAAGATGGTGGTTTGATCCCCGGATCTCCCACTCGCATTTCATTCCTGAATCGACAGGAACCCTCAGCAGCCCTTCGGAGCCATCGCGCCCGAAGGGCTGTTTGCTGAAGAGAATCAGTGATCGAGGAGAGCCGCGGTTCTCGGTTCTCTGTTCTCGGTTCGAGGTGAAACTGATCGGAGCGCCATCTCCCTGCCCGCTCAACCTTCGACCGCTATGGGTTGAAAGGCTGCAAGCCCCTCGACTCAACCATCAACCGACAACGGTGGACTCCGCCTTCTTGCCAGGTTTGCGACCGCGCTTCCGCCCCATGAGTGGAACCTCCGAAGCCGGATCCTTCAGTCCCAACCGGGACAGCTTGTTATAAATGGTCTTTTCGGTGACTTCCAAGATCCGGGCGGCCGCGGCCTTGTTGCCCCGACAAAGATCGAGGGTCTGCTGAACAGCCAGCCTTTCGACCGCTTCCATGGACAAGCCGCCGACGTAAGGTGCGGAAACCCCACCTTGGTTGATTTGGGTTGGATTGCCTTGTTGCAGCAACCGCGGCGGCAGGTCTGCCACTCGAATCTCCCCTCCGACCGCAGTTGAGTAGGCCCACTCCAGCACTGTCTCCAACTCGCGGACATTTCCCGGCCAAGAGTACCGGTTCAAAAAAGTAGAGGCCGCTGGAGAAATCTGCGGAATCTCGCCAGAGCGAACCATCGACAATCGCTGCAGGAAAATACCCGCGAGGTATGGCAGATCCTCGATGCGCTCCTTGAGAGAAGGGATGTCCACCGTCAGCGCGTTGAGCCGGTAAAACAGGTCCTCTCGAAACTCCTTGGCCTGAACCTTCGCCCGAAGGTCGGTTCGACTGGTGGCAATAACCCGCACATTGACCGGAATGGAAACCCCGGTATCGCGCCGATGAATCCACCGGTTCTGGAGGAGTTCCAGAATCAACGACTGCTGCTCTAGCGGGATCTCGCCCACATCGAGCAAGAGCAATGTACCGCCATCGGCCATCTGGATGCGA
>CAMATE010000336.1 GCA_945861075.1 Akkermansia muciniphila | reverse complement strand
GTTGGCCCTGATGGGGTTGCTGGAGGTGGGGTGTTCCCGGGAAGCTGCCTCTTCCCGAGAGGCCAAGCCGGTGTCGGCCGTGCCGGTGACCGCAGCGGCGGTGGCGACGCTGCCGGTGGACCGGACGTTGCCCATCGTCGGAACGCTGTACGCCAAAGACTCGGCCCTGGTCTCCGCCGAGGTGGAGGGCAAGGTGGAGCGCACGCTCGTTGAGTTCGGTGATCGGGTGAAGGCGGGTCAGGAGTTGGCTTGGATTGACACCGATTCGTACACGGCCTTGGCGCATCAGGCTCAGGCCCGCGTGGAGCAATCGAAGGCCTTGGCGCATGGTGCCGAGCAGGATCTCAACCGCCAACAGGCCCTGCGCAAGACAGGCATTGCCGCACCGTCGGATCTGGATGCAGCCGAGGCGCAAGCCGACCAGAGCCGTGCCGCCCTGAAGGCCGCTGAGGCGGCAGCTGCTGTCGCTCAATTGAATTTGGATCGGAGCCGGATTCGGGCTCCTTTCGATGCGGCGGTGGCCGATCGCATTGCCTCGGCCGGAGACTTTGTTCGCCCGGGTTCGCCCATGTTCCGCATGGTCAATGATGGTGTGCTGAAGTTCATCGCCCAGGCCCCGGAAAGCTTCGCTCCGCAGGTGGTCCGGGACCTCCCAGTGGTGTTCACCGTGGACGCGCATCCGGGAAAGCGGTTTGAAGGGAAGGTTTTCCTCATCAGCCCCCAGATCAATTTGGCCACGCGGATGTTCGATTTCGGTGCCTTGGTTCCCAATGCCGACCGTCTGCTCAAGGCCGGAACCTTTGCGCGCGGCGAATTAGTGCTGGAGCGGGCTGTTCCCACTCGTGTGGTACCCGTCGCCTCGGTGCTATCCTCATCGGGTGTTTCCCGCGTCTTCATTGTCCAAGGGAATTCCGTTCAATCCCGGGTGGTGAAGACGGGGCGGGTGCTGGGGGATCGGATGGAGATTGTGTCGGGTGTTTCCGACGGTGAATCGGTGGTCACCAGCGGCCATGGCAAACTGGCCGATGGCATGGCTGTGGAGGTCCGGAAATGAAGGGGCCCGAAGCCAAGGCTCCATCCCAGTCCCAAGAATCGACCACCGGGGTGGGGCTGGCGGACGTGTGCATCCGGCGGCCCGTCTTCGCCACGATGCTCAACGTGTTGTTGGTCGTCGTGGGTTGGTTTGCGTTCCGCGAGTTGGGCGTTGAGCAAATCCCCAATGTCGAGCTGCCCATCATCACGGTGAGCACGACCTTGCGGGGCGCTTCGCCCGAGGAGATCGAAACCGGCGTCACGCAGCCCATGGAGGAGATCATCAACACCGTCGAGGGCATCGAGGAGTTGAGTTCCTCCAGCCGGGAAGGGGTCTCGTCGATCACCGCCCAGTTCTTCCTCGAGCGCAACCGGGACCTCGCCGCCCAGGACGTACGCGACAAGGTCAATTCGATCCTTTCCCGACTCCCTGCAGGAACCGAGACACCCATCGTGGACAAGTTCGAGGTCGATGCGACCCCGGTCTTCTCGGTGGCGGTGAGCTCGCCTCGCGATCTTAAGGAATTGACCTTTCTGGTGGACCGCCGCCTTAAGGAGAACTTGGAAACCGTCCAAGATGTCGGAGCGATCCAGTTGATCGGAGCGCGTGTGCGGGCTGTGCAAGTGGCGGTGGACACCGACCGACTGCGCCAGTTCGGCCTCGATATCGGAGATGTCCGCAAGGCCTTGATCGAGCAGAATGTGGAGATTCCCGGAGGACGCCTTCAACAATCCGGGCGCGAGTGGGTGCTGCGGACACTGGGGCGGATGGAGTCGGTGACGTCCTTTGAACGGCTCATCATCGCTGATCCGGGTGGGCAACCCATTTACCTCGGTCAGGTGGCCAAGATCTCCGATGACATCGAGGAGCCACGGACCTTGTCCCGTCTGAATGGCACCAACTCCATCACCTTGGTGGTCCGCAAACAGAGTGGGTCCAATGCCGTTCGCCTCATCGATGCCCTCAAGGCGCGCATGGACGAGTTGAAATCAGTGCTGCCGCCCGATGTGACGCTGACCGTGATCCGGGATCAGTCGCGCTTCATCCGGCGCAATCTTGGTGAGATTTCCTTCCACCTGGTGCTGGGCATGGTGCTGGTGGCCCTGACGGTGTTCGCCTTCATGCACGACTGGCGCAGCACCGTCATCGCCAGCATTGCCATCCCCACGTCCATTGTTGCGACCTTCGCGCTCATGCGGGTGATGGGCTACACCATCAACAATTCCACCATGTTGGCTCTGACCTTCGCGGTGGGTGTGGTCATCGACGATGCCATTGTGGTCTTGGAGAACATCTACCGGATCATGGAAGAGCAGGGGCTGGGGGCCCTGGAGGCGGCCCGTCAGGGAACTCGCGAAATCGCGCTGGCGGTGTTGGCCACCACGCTCTCATTGGTGGTCATTTTCTTGCCGCTGGCCTTCATGAAGGGGCGCACAGGCATGTTCTTCAGCAGCTACGGAGTCACGGTGGCCTTCGCGATCCTCGTGTCGCTCTTCGTGAGTTTCACCCTCACGCCAATGCTGGCGGCGCGATTCCTGCGCCGGTCGAACAATGAAGCCGACCGTCGCAAAAAAGCCCATGGAGGACCGTGGATGATGTGGATCGGCCACCAGTACCTGACCATCTTGCGGTGGAGCTTGCGCCACCGCTGGGTGATCATGGCGTTGAGTCTGGCTTGTGTGATCTCCATTTGGCCGCTGCTCAAGGCCAGTCGGTTCACCTTCATGCCCATGGATGATTCCAGTGAGTTCGAGGTCAACCTCACGCTTCCGGAAGGCAGTGGCTTGGAGCAGACGGCGGCCCTCACCGCCGAGGTGGAAGCCCAGCTCAAGGCAATTCGTATCGGGGACCAGGTGGCCATCACTGATACCTTGGTTACGGTGGGGCCGGTCAGCGGCCGGGTGGGCAAGGGCGAGGGAGATGTGACTCAAGCCAATATCTACTGTCGCCTCCCGGAGTTGGGCGGGCTGATTGAGCAGCTGCGGGGTAAGTCTCGCCGCTGGGGGCAATTGGAGGCGATGACCAAGGCCCGTGG
>CAMATE010000335.1 GCA_945861075.1 Akkermansia muciniphila | reverse complement strand
CGCCAGGGGGTGAAGTTGAGGAGTTGGATTTCAGTGCGGGGCCTGCCCGCCTTGAGTTCACCGATGTCCAACCAAGTGGCTGAAGCATAGTCGATCTCGAAGTGTTCGAACTTACTGAGCGGCAGGTCCAGCAAGATGGCCAGAGCCATCCGAATCACGCCGCCATGCGCGTAGACGGCCACGCGTTGGCCCACCGATGCACGGAGGATGTGCTCTAGGGCTTGCCCGACTCGGCCTTGGAATTGGTTGAGGGTTTCACCCTCTGGGATGGCGTCGGTTTCGAGGTGCTTCAGCCAGTCATAGGCGCTCATGCCGAAGCGATGCTCGACTTCATCCCAGCCGCAACCCGTCCACGCGCCAAAGTCTACCTCGCGCAAACCGTCCACCAGCACAGGCGTGCCTGAGAATTGGCGCCGGAAGGGTTCCAGCGTCAATTGGACCCGCTGCATGGGGCTGGCGTACACCGCATCGAAGGAGTGGCGGATCATCCATGAGGCCAGGGCTTGGGCCTGAGTGTGCCCTCGGGCCGAAAGGGCCATGTCGATCGTGCCCCCGAACTTCTTGTGGTACAGGTCTTCCACTTCGGCATGCCGGCACAGAAAAAGTTGGGTCATGGGGCGATCAAGGCCTGCTGCTGGGCGGCGATGAGTTGTTGAATCCCCGGGCGTCCGAGTGCGAGGAGGGCGGCTAATTCGGAGTCCGAGAACGTGGCCTCTTCGCCAGCGCCTTGCAGCTCGATGAACTGGCCTTGGTCATTCATGACCAGATTCATGTCCACCGATGCATCCTTGTCTTCGACATAGTTGAGGTCGAGGAGCGGCACGCCCCTAAATATCCCCACGCTGACCGCGGCCACCGAGCCAGTGATGGGGTTTTCGGTGAGCAAACCGGCGGCCTGAAGTTTGGCGATGGCCAGACTGACAGCCACGAAGGCGCCGGTGATCGAGGCCGTCCGAGTGCCGCCATCGGCCTGCAGCACATCGCAGTCGATGCACAGGGTGCGAGACCCTAGCTTTTCCAGATCGACGACCGCTCGCAGCGCGCGACCGATCAACCGTTGGATCTCCTGAGAGCGTCCATCGAGCTTGAGCTTGGAGATGTCCCGAGACTTCCGGTCCAAGGTGGAGTAGGGGAGCATGGAGTACTCCGCGGACAACCAGCCACCGGGCACCTTTTGTTCCTTCATCCAACGAGGGACAGACTCTTCGACGGTGGCCGCACAAATGACTCGTGTGTTTCCCCACTCGATGAGTGTCGAGCCCGCGGCGTGCGGGGCAATGTGGTTCTGGAAGCGGATCGGGCGGAGTTGGTCGTTGCGGCGACCATCGATTCGGACGGTATCAGTCATCGGGTCGGCGAGGCTGGGTGATTTTGGCCAAAAAGCAACGGGTTCGGAAGAGTTTTGGGCATTTTGCTCTTTACGCTGCTCGGTTGAGCCCCGTAAAGCCATCAGCCATGGAAGAGTTGGGGTTTCCGGACCGTCATTATGTTGAGGCTGCCGAAGGCTGGTTGGGGCTTGGGGATGCCTCCGAAGCGTCGCGGGAATTCGAGCGGCTCAGCCCGGGAGGAGCGGGTCACCCGATCGCCTTGGAAATCCATTGGCGAATTTTATCCGCCCAGTCGGCCTGGCCCGAAGCCCTTCGGGCCGCTCAGCGCTACATTGCGGTGGCTCCTCAATTGCCTGCTGGCTGGATCCACCAGAGTTACAGCCTCCACGAACTCCGTCGGACCGACGAAGCCTTTCAATTCTTGCAATCGATTGTGCTCAAATTTCCGGAAGAAAGTGTGATTCCGTACAATCTAGCGTGTTACGCCTGCCAGATGGGTCAATTGGATGTCGCCCAGCGGTGGCTGAATCAGGCGGTTCGCATCGGCGGTAAGGCCTCAGTCAAAGAGATGGCCGAAGAAGACACCGATCTGGAACCCTTGCGGGCCTTTATTGATGCATTATGACGGGCCAAGGGCTGTTGTGGCCCGGTGGTTTCCGTACTCAAAGGACACGACGGAGTTTTCAAAGGTGTTTCTGAGCCAGCCTGTCCAATCCCACTGAATTTGTTCCAGGCCAGGGGCCTGCTGGCCGCTCTTCGAATATCTAACACCATGGATCGTCGGAGGTGATAGCTTGTGAAAAATTTCACGAAGTCTCTTGACCCACAATTCGCGAGGATTAGCGTCCCACCGAATCTGAGGTCTAACTAGGAAAACGAAATGAAAAACACACTGAAGGTTGTCTCGATGGTGGCGGCGGTTGCAGCTTCCAGCGCTCTCGCAGGCGAGATCACCGGTAAAATCAAGATTAACGGCGAAGTTCCCCCTGCTCGGGAAATCACCCCGATCAAGGGTGACAAGCTGTGCGGTGCTTTGCACACCAAGCCGGTTATGACCCGCACCTACGTCGTGGGTGCCGATCACGGATTGGCCAATGTGGCTGTCTACATCAAGGCGGGTCTTCCGGCCGGCAAGACCTACACCGCTCCGGCGAGCAAGCCGTTGATTGATCAAGTCGGCTGCGTTTATGAGCCGGTGGTCTCCGCAGCCATGGTCGGACAGACCGTGGACATCAAGAATTCCGACACGTTCATGCACAACGTGAACTGCCAAGCCAAAGTGAACAAGGGCTTCAACTTTGCTCAGGCCACTCAGGGTCAGGTGAATCCCCGCGTGTTCGACAAGGCCGAATTGGCCGTCAAGCTGATTTGCAACGTTCATCCTTGGATGTCCGGGTATGTCCACGTGTTCGATCACCCGTTCTTTGCGGTGTCCGACAAGGATGGCCACTTCGTCATCAGCGGTGATTTGCCCGATGGTAAATACACCGTTGAGGCCAATCACCTCAAGTCCGGCCTGGTGACCGGTGAGGTCGAGGTGAAGGGTGGCAAGGCCACGCTGAATCTGGAATTGGCTGTTAAGTAAGCTGAGGTAAATTCGATACGCTGGTCAGCGAATCCGAGGCCGCGGCGCGAACCGCCGCGGCCCTTTCGTATGAGCTCATCCACCCCTCAAAACCTTCATTCTGTTTGGTTGTTTCGCTTCGCCGCCTTGGTGGCTTTGACGACGCTCGGATTGGTGTGCATTGGTGGATTGG
>CAMATE010000334.1 GCA_945861075.1 Akkermansia muciniphila | reverse complement strand
TTCGCTTGGACTTCGATCACTTGACCGACTCTGAGCGCCGAGAAGCCGAATGGGCTGAGGCGCGTGCAGCAGTTTTTGGCGCAGATGGAGTTCTCGCTGTGCCGAAGGATCCCAAGCCTTTCTACCCGCAAGCCGTCCGGGATGCCCTTTCGCAGAAAGAACAAGAACGGGAAGCTTTGAAGCGGCAAGATCCGGGAGCGCCTGAATTTGCGCTGTCCGTGGAAGAAGGGACGGTGGCGAATTTGCCGGTGCACATCCGGGGCAGCCATCTTCAATTGGCCGCTCATCCGGTGCCGCGCGGCTTTCCCAAGGCCATTCGAGTGAGTCAGGCTCCGGTGATTCCAGAATCACAAAGTGGTCGCTTGGAACTGGCTCGCTGGTTGACCCAGCCCGATCACCCACTCACGTCGCGGGTTTTGGTCAATCGGGTTTGGCAGGCTCACTTTGGAAACGGGTTGGTTCGCAGTTCCGACAATTTTGGTGTGCGCGGGGATGTTCCCACGCATCCCGCACTGCTGGACTGGTTGGCGCGGGGTTTTGTCGACAGTGGTTGGAATATCAAGCAACTGCATCGCCAGATCCTCACCAGTGCCACCTGGCGGCAGGCCGGCCGCATCCAAGGCGATCCGAAAGGCATCGAGACCGATCCGGAAAACCGATGGCTGTGGCACTATCCCCGACAACGGTTAGAGGCGGAGATGATCCGAGACGGTGTGCTGGCCGTATCCGGACGCCTCGATCGCTCGATGGGTGGAAGCTTGGTCGCGTGGGCGAATGACGAATACACGCCGGAGGACACCGTCTCCGAAACCTCCCGGCGTCGCACCCTCTACCTGCCGGTGGTGCGCGACCGTGTCTATGATTTGCTCACCCTCTTCGACTTCGCCAATCCCAGTGTCGGGGTGTCACGGCGTACTCCCACCGTGGTGTCCCATCAGGCGCTGTTCTGGATCAATAGCCCCTGGGTCAAGGATCAGGCGGGGGCGTTGGCATCGGATGTCCGATCGGTGGAGCAACGAACCGTGCAGCAACGGGTGAGCCTCGCCTACGAGCGGGTTCTTGGTCGGTTGCCGACCGATGCGGAGCAGGGCCGGGCGGTCGCATTTTTGTCCAAACCGGGAACCACGGCCACCGCACCGGATTCTGCAGATCGGTGGCTGGCTTGGTGCCAGGTGCTTCTGGCCAGTTCTGAATTCCAGTACCGCGATTGATTCCCATGAACCCGGCCATGCACTCACGGTTGTCACGACGCCAACTCCTGCGTCGTTCCGCGCTCGGCTTCGGCAACCTCGCCTTGATGGGATTGATGTCCCCGGGTCTGCGCGCGAGCGGTTCGGAGATTCAGCGCAACCCGTTGGCGGCCCGGGCTCCACTGTTTCGGTCCAAGGCCAAGCGGATCATTTTCTTGTTCATGCATGGCGGGCCCTCCCACGTGGACACCTTCGATTGGAAGCCTCGGCTCTTGAAGGATTCGGGCAAGCCGTTGCCCTTCGACAAGCCCCGGATCCAGTTCGCCAAGACTTCCAATTTGCGCCGTTCTCCGTGGGAATTCCGGCCTTACGGACAGTCGGGTGCCATGATCAGCGACCTCTTTCCATTGGTCGGGGCCCGAGCCGATGACTTGTGCTTCATCAGGTCGATTAATGGGACCAACGAAGCGCACGGCGGCGCGTTGCTGAAGCTGAACACGGGTTCCGACACCGTGGTGCGACCGAGCATGGGTTCGTGGATCACCTACGGACTGGGCAGCGAGAACCGGAACTTGCCGGGCTTCATCACCATCAACCCGACGCTGGGCCATGGCGGGGTGGGTAATTGGTCGAGCGCCTTCCTGCCGGCCGTCCATCAGGGCACGCCCATCGGCGGTGGAGTGCCGGTGGATCGGGCCACCATCCATTACCTCCACGATCCCAACGGCGATGCCAAGACCCAGCGGGCTCAACTGGATTTGCTCGGTGAGATGAACCGCGATCACCTGACTTCGGTGGGAACCGATGCGGTGTTGGAGGCCCAGATCGAAGCCTTTGAATTGGCGTTCCGCATGCAATCTGAAGCTCCGGAGGCCATGGACATTGATCGGGAGACGCCAGCCACCCGCAAGCTGTACGGCTTGGATGATCCCAAGACCTCGTCCTTCGCCCGTCAATGCTTGCTGGCGCGCCGGTTCAGCGAGCGGGGAGTGCGTTTTGTCCAAGCGAGCCACGGCTATTGGGATCAGCACTCGGATCTTACCCGGGAGCACGGTCGATTGGCCTCTGAGGTGGATCGCCCCATCGCCGCGCTGCTTCAGGATCTCAAGGCCCGTGGGCTTTGGGACGAGACCCTCGTCATGTGGGGCGGCGAATTTGGACGCACTCCAACCCTTCAAGGAGACGATGGTCGGGATCACCACCCGCATGCCTTCACCATGTGGTTGGCCGGCGGAGCCGTGAAGCCCGGCTTCAGTTACGGTGTGACCGACGACTACGGATTCTACTGCGTGGATCAGAAGGTTCACGTGCACGACCTCCATGCCACGCTGCTGGCTCTGCTCGGTATGGATCACGAAGCGCTAACCTACCGACACGCCGGACGGGATTTCCGACTGACCGACGTCCACGGCCGTGTCGTGCAAGAAATCTTCGCCTGATCCGCAAGACCGGCGATAAAGCCCGGAGCCGAGCAATCCGTTCGCATCGATGATCGCCGCTGCCTCTCCCCGGCAAGCCGTTGGTTGTCCGCCCGTCACGGATCACCAAACAGCCCGATTCCGCCCCTCGCCTCCAGTGCATATTTCCTCGGGAAATTGGCCTGCTTAAGAACAGCGTCACAAGGTGGTGTGACGGAAGCGGCCGATCCGGATGGTGAGGAGCACTTTCCTCAACCTTGCTTCACCCTTGAGCGTTGCCGGGGCGCCAGTTCAACAGCGTCTCCAAGATCTCGAAATCAACCTGAGCGGCTCGTTGGGCCGGGGTTCGTGATGATGGATGACAAGCGCTATTTGGGATGCCGCGTCTTAAGAAGATCACGGCTCGTAATGAGGCAAGAGTTGGCCTCGGGAATGTGTCACGGTCATTGACGCCTCAGAACTCCTCGAGGCTGGGGATC
>CAMATE010000333.1 GCA_945861075.1 Akkermansia muciniphila | reverse complement strand
AGGGCTTCTCGCAGAGTTGCTGGCGCGCCGTTGCCGCACGGTCATCGCGGTCGACAATTCCGAGAAGATGGTCCAGTTCGGGGCCAAAAAGGCGCGACAAAATGGGCTGACGAATTTGGAGTTTCGACAGGGTGATTTGCAAAGCCCGCCCATTGAGCCTGCTTCAGTGGATTTGGTGATCCTCAGCCAAGCGCTGCACCATGCGGAAGACCCGTCCAAGGCGCTTCTGGCCGCGGCCAAGATCCTACGCCCCGGTGGCCGGGTGATGATTTTGGAATTGGTGAAGCACCGCTTCGTGCAGGCACGCGAATTGTACGGAGATCGGTGGCTCGGATTTGCCGAAAGCGATCTCCACCGGTGGTTGGAAGCGGCTGGATTCTCCGGCATTGAGATCACGAAAGTGGCTCGTGAAGAACAGGAGCCGTGTCTGGAAACCTTGCTCGCGGTCGGCAACAAGTGATGTGAGGGAGACGCCGTCCTGGATTCTCCGGGAAGGTCGGATGGACGGCTCTGGGGCTTCCCCAAGGCCCAGGGCTGATCACTCCTCGTCGTCGCTGACACCTTGCATGCGCTTCATGGGGCATCCGCCGCGCAGCCAACCGTTGACGTAGGGATCCAATGCGCCGTCCATGACTCCCTGGACATCGCTGGTTTGCACGCCGGTGCGCAGGTCTTTCACCATGCGGTAAGGCTGGAAGACGTAGCTGCGGATTTGGTTGCCCCAACTCACGCTGCCCTTTTCGCCGTAGAACTTGTCCATGTCGGACTTGGCTTGATCGAGCTTTAGGGCGAAGAGCTTGGAAATCAGCATGGTCATCGCCGTGGCCTCGTTCTGGACTTGGCTGCGCTGCGCCTGAGAGGCGGCGACCAATCCGGTGGGAATGTGGGTGAGGCGGACGGCGGTTTCTACCTTGTTGACGTTCTGGCCCCCTTTGCCACCCGAGCGGAAGGTATCGCGAAGGATTTCGCTCTTCGGGATGACGATGTCGCTTTCTGCGATGTCATCGATTTCGGCGATGACGTCCACGCTGGCGAAGCTGGTGTGCCGGCGTTTGTTGGAGTCGAAGGGGGAAATGCGGACCAGCCGGTGAACGCCGCGCTCGGCCTTGCAGAAACCGTAGGCGTTGTGACCCGTCACTCGGAAGGTGACGCTTTTCAGCCCCGCTTGTTCGCCCGGCAATGCATCGGTGGATTCGTGCTTCCAGCCGCGGCTCTCAAACCATCGCTCGTACATACGGGAGAGCATCTGGGCCCAATCTTGGGCCTCGGTGCCACCGGCTCCGGCTTGAACACTGAAGATCGCACTGCGGTGGTCGTGGGGGCCGGTCAGCAGGACTTCGAGTTCGTAGGAATCGATTTCGCGATCGAGCTTGGCCAATTCGGCATCCGCCTCGGTTTGAACGGCGTCTTGACCCGCTTGAGGTTCGGCCTCTCCCAGTTCCAGCAACACCAGCACATCATCGACCCGCTTGCCGAAGCTGATCAGCGGCTCGGCCTTCTTCTTCAGCGCGTTGGTCTCTTCGATGACCTTCTTGGCCGTTTCTTGATTGTTCCAGAAGGTGTCGGAAGCCATCTGCGCCTCGTACTCGGCGAGGCGCTTGGTAGCCTCAGGCAGGTCGATGAACCGTCGCAGTTGTCCGAGCTTGGACGTGATGACGTCCAGATGGGACCGGGTGACTTCGAACATAAAGGGAGAGAATAACCCGATGAGGCCCTAGGTGTCGAACCGGGATTCCGCCCGTTTCTGCGCAGAACGGCGATGGAATGCCCCTTCAACCGCTGGCGGTCCGCGGTTCAGTGCTTGGAGACCCGCAGTCGGAAATGCACCTCTTCGGGCGTGATGAGAGTCGCGAAGAATCGCTCGAAGATCACAGGTTCGAGGTTGATGGGGCCATTGAGCCAGCGCAGCGCGGCAAAGTTGGAAAAATGGAAACGCTTGGATTCGACCACAAAGCGGGCCTTGCTGCCGTAGTTGGTGCGGTGCCCGAGCTTCCACTGCTCATAGAACTTCAACGTTCGCCCGGTAATGTCCTCGTAGTTGTCGAAGGATCGGATGCCGAAGGGGATGCGGTGATCGGGTTCGGAGTAGAACTTGGTGCTGAGAAAGAAAGGGACTTTGACGGTGATGATCGCCCCGGGACGACACACCCGCCACAACTCGGTGACCACTGCGTTGAAGTTGCCCATGTGCTCCAGGATGTGGGAGGCATAGACTTCGTCGAAGTGATTGTCGGGGAAGGGCCAGGGATACTGGTTCAGGTCACAGAGTTGGTTACCCCCGTAATCCACGGAATCGAGATTCACCCAGCCCTCGCGGATATCGAGGCCGCAGCCGACATTCAGGCGACGGGAGGTGGCAGGGGACGCTGTGTTCATGAATGGGGACTGGAGGAGGTGCAGGGACTCGCCGGATCATTCTCTGCGGGGGAAGCCAATTGGGATCGCGACTTCAGGAGCAAGGCGCAGTTCCAGGACAGGAATTCCCGCACCACGGGAATGTGCAGCAGGAACCAGAATTCCGGGTAATAGCGGGGCGCCCGGCGCGTGATGGACAAGCTGGTTCGCTCTTGCAGGTGGCGCAGGATGACTCCAATGGATGTGACGAACAAATTGGTGCCGGGCCGGTGAAAGCGCCCTTTGCCGAACAAGTCATGGATGGCTGGGCCCATTCGGGGACCGAGGTAATGCCAGGGCGAGAATTCGTGACCACCCCAGGGTGACAGCCAGTTGGTCCAACTCAGGTAGAAGCGGCCCCCCGGGGAGAGCAGTTGGTTGGCCCGCGACAGGAACGATTCAGGCTGGGAGAGGTGTTCCAGCACATTGGAGCAAATCACCAAGTCATAGCTTCCCAGCCGATGCAGCGAATCCTTGTCGAGGTTGACGCTGAAAAAAGGGCAGGAGCGGAATTCAGGGAGCAGGTGATTCTGCTCGTCAGCGAAGGTCACGGTGCAGCCGCGCTTCAACAATTCTCCGCCAAAGACTCCATGGCCGCAGCCCAGATCTAGAACCCGGATTCCAGGGCCGACGGGGATGCCGCTCTCTTCGATCCAAGCGATCGCATCCAGCGCCTGCATCCGGTAAAACTCCGGGTCATC
>CAMATE010000332.1 GCA_945861075.1 Akkermansia muciniphila | reverse complement strand
AACTTGTTCACAGTTGTTGACGCTACTTCGGTGAATTCATCACTGGAACGGGGCTCGAGGACTGTTACTGGCGGCCTTTCCAAAAAGTGAATCTCTCAATTAATTCATCTGCTCTTGAAGAGAGTTCATCGGAAATTCTTCTAGATTGGTCACCACCCAAGTGGCTCCGGCCTTTTGGAGTTCGTCCGACGATCCACCCCCGGTGCAAACCCCGAGGCTCTTGGCTCCGATGGCTTGGGCGCATTCAACGTCTCGGTGTGTGTCGCCGATGACCAATATTTCATGGCCTTCGAGACGGCGTCCGAGCTGACGCGAAGCCCTGTCGCGGGCGATGCGGGCCAGTTGGTTACGATCGTCGTGATCGTCGGCAAAGGCACCACACATCCAGTCTCCCCAAAGAGAATGAGCCCCAAGCTTAATCTTGGCGCCAAGGCGAATATTGCCTGTCAGGAGGCCCATGGCCGGAGGCTCAGATAGCGTTTTTAAGGCCTGGAGGAATTGCGGAACACCGGGGCAAATCTCACCCCGATTTTGCTGAAGGCGATGATCGAGCAGGAAAACATAGGCATCGAGGAAATGCCGAATGTCCCAGGAACGACCTTGTAGGCCATTGCTCAGGAAGAACTCCCGGACCAATGCCGTATCGGTCCGCCCATGGAAGTGAGTGCGCTCGGCCACACCGGTCACCCCGTAAAGGAGTTCGGCCGTCCGACCGAAGGCGTGCACGCCCGCTCCTCCGGTCCGGATGAGGGTGCCGTCAATGTCAAACAATACCAATCGGGTCATGAGGATTTGCGAAATGGAAACCAGATCGAAGGGAAGACAAGAGCCTCAGCTCAAGCGGCCCGCTTCGATGTCAGGCCACAGGGGATTGAGGTCGGGATCAGCCAAGGCCATGGATTTGACTGCGGCCGGGTGCTTGGTGAGCTTAAAGGCTTTGCCTAGCCACTCGGCTGCGATCTCGATCCGCTCCGATTGGGAGCAATAACAGGCGAGATCGTAAGGGATCTCAAAGGCCCGGGGCCATCGACGCTGAACCGGAAAAAGCAGCTCATAGGCTTCGACGGTGCGCCCCAGCCAGTGCAACGCCTGTGAACGGTAGAGCCACCCCCACAACTCATCGTGGGCGACCTCCATGAGAACCTGAGCGATTTCGAGAGCCTCTTCATGGCGCTTGCAGGCGCGTGCCGCGTGAAAACGCAGCTTGAGCACCTCGGGCAGGCGTTGGGCGGGAGCAGGAAGGCGAGAAATCTCCGCCTCGGCCTCGGCCGCCAAACCGAGTTCAAACCAGCCTTGCGCGGCGCGGACGCCGTGCTCAACTTGCAAATTATTGGAGAGGGAATCGTTCACCGACAGTGGGTGACTCTACAAACCTCTCGGACGGATTTGAAGTCCCAAGCTCGGAAACGGTTGGGATTGAGAGTTTTGCTGCGGTGACGGAGTTTGGGCCTGCCCGATGCACCTGATTCTCCCGCTGATTGCCGCCATCGCCTTTGCCGCCGGTTCGTTGGTCTTTAAGCGGGCCTTCGCTGAAGGGGCATCCCTTTCCCATGCGGTGGTGGTCAACAATGTCATTCTGGGTCTGCTGTTCTTGCCACTCATGGCCTGGGATCCTCACCCAATTCCCTGGGATCGCCTGCACCTGCCCTTCCTGACTGCGGCCACCTTTATCGTGGGGCACTTGTTCAACGTGGCAGCCCTGCGGGTGGGCGATGTGTCTGTGGCCACGCCCCTGCTTGGGGTGAAGGTGGTATTTGTGGCCCTGATTGCTCGATTTGTGTTCGGGTGGCCGCTATCGAGTGGTCAATTGACGGCGGCGGCCCTGACGAGCGCCGGGGTCTTGATCACCGGGCTCACCGATCTGAAACCCGGTCGCCGGACCGGATGGACTACCCTCCTGGCCCTGGGATGCGCGGGCGCGTTCGCGGTAACCGATGTCCTGATCCAAATCTGGGCTTCGGAATTTGGGGTGCTCAACTTCCTGTCCCTGCTCTTTGGGGCTTTGGCTCTCGAATCCATTCTGGTGCTCCCGTTATTGGGATTCCTAACCCGTCCGGAAACCAGGCCGTTGCCCATTTTCCGTCAAGCCATCGGTTCCCTAACGGCTCCTCCCAAGGCTTGGCGTTGGATCGGCTTAGCGACGGCCTTGTCCGCCATTCAGGCACTGATCATCACCGGCACCATCGCCACTTGGCGGGATGCCGCCGGGGTCAATGTCGTCTACGGAACCCGGGGACTGTGGAGCCTGGCCTTAGTTTGGTGGGCTGGCTCCTGGTTCGGGAACGCGGAACGTCGGGACTCCGGAGCCCAAGTCCTCTTTGCACGGGCCACCGGAGGCGCGTTGATTTTGGCCGCCGTCGTCTTGGCCCTGCGAACAGCTCCGGCGAAACCGTTGCCGGGCGGATGAATTGGCCGCCTCAATGGCCGATGCCAGACGGGCCGATTGTCGGCCCAGTTTTAAATTCTTTGGAAGGGCACCGCCCTCAGTCGGATTAGGGAGCGTTGCGGACGACCTTCCACACCTCGCCCTTACCCGGGGTGAGACCGATGTTTCCATTGGTCAACACATAGAGTTCGCCTTCGTTGTCTTCACCAAAACCAATGATGTAGGAAGCCACCTTGGAAGGGGCGCCCAATTGAAGGGGTTCCACAGTCCATGGGCCCGGCCCGGACTTGGGGCGATGAGCTACCAGCAACGTCCCACCGGGGACTCCCCAAATCCGACCCCAATCACCAAACACATAGTCCCCGGCCAATTCCGGCAGCGCTTTGCCCCGATAGACAAACCCACCGGTGACGCTGATGCCGTAGGCCTCGGGGTCCTTCTTGAACCCATTGCGGTTCTTGTAGACGGCCACCGGAGAGACGAAGGACTCGCCGTGGAGACCCGTTGGGGGAACCTCAGCCGGGGGTTTGTCGGCAGCTTTCGGGTTGAAGCCAATGAATCCCTCGCGCAACCGCCAACCGTGATTGCCCCCTTTCTGGATCACGTTGACCTCTTCCCACATCGTCTGACCGACGTCGGCCGAGTACAGGGCGTGGTCGCCCCCGCGATCGAAAGACAGGCCCCACGGATTGCGGATCCCGTAGGCCCAG
>CAMATE010000331.1 GCA_945861075.1 Akkermansia muciniphila | reverse complement strand
GTCTCGACCAGGTTGAGACGCAGTTCCAGCACACCGGAAAGCACATAAAGCGCACAGACAAACAAGTTCACCAGCACCTGGACTTCTGAACGCGGAATGATGGCGGCATTGCGAATGACCAACCCCAAGAACACCCAGTACAGAATGCTATCAAAGCCACCGCAGAAGAGGGTCACCGCCGCCAGGAAGGCGGTATCTAATAGAGACATCACCGAAACCACTCGCTCCAAAATCGGCGTGGAAATTTCATCCATGCCCCACAGCACGATCCCTGCACCGATGTTCACCGCCGTCATCATCAGCGTGAAGGTTTGCAGGTAGCTCAGGACATCTTCTCGAGGAACCGAAATGCCACCAAACGCGTTGGGATTGAACAGGAACCAGTAGATCACCGGAGCCAGAACGAGCTTCACCCAAATACCGATATTGCGCTCAACGAAACGGATGCGCTGACGAAACAACGAGGGATCGGGCGGCGGCGCCTGAAACACCTCAAAGAGTCCCTGCCAGCGCTGGCGCAGAGAATCCGCTGTGGTGGCTTCAGGCATGGGGTTCGCGAAAGACGGTGGTTTCGGAAGGCGTTGTGGCGGGCACCTTGCCCCCGGAGATCAGTTGGGTATCACGCCAACTTCCCGAAGGATTTCCTCCACCGGAGCCAGGCGCCCAAGGCCTTCGTATCCGCAGGAAAGCATTCCCTCACCGGGTCCAACCCATTCGACTCCACGGGATTTCAGAAGGTCCACATTGGCTTGGGTTGCCGGATGCAGCCACATCTTGCAATTCATGGCCGGGGCGATGAGCACCCGGGCCTCGGGACGCAGTGCCAAGGCGATGCAAGTCAGAGCATCATCGGCCAAACCATGCGCCAACTTGGCCAAACAGTTCGCGGTGGCCGGGGCGATCAACAGCAAATCGGCCTCATCGGCCAAACGAATATGGGTCGGCTTCCAGCCTTCCTCTTCGTCATAGAGATCGGTGATCACCGGTTGCCTCGTCAGAGTTTTGAACGGCAACGGCGTGACGAAGCGTTGCGCATCGGCCGTCAGCACCACGTGAACCCGATGACCGGCGTGGGTCAACTGGCTGGCCAAGTCGATGGACTTGTGGGCAGCGATGGATCCGGTGACTCCGAGGACGATGTTCATGATTCAGGAACGAGAGGGTGTCGGAAGATCCGATGCCCAGCGAAAGGTTTGTCGGGAAGACCGGGCGCATTCGGTCTCATAAATGGACTGAAGCAACCGCAAGTCTTCTTCACGACTGCGGCTGACCAAAAGGTAGTCGAACTCCGCCCAGCGGGCCACCTCGGCCTCCGCGGTGTCCAAACGCCGCTGGATGGCCTCGGGCCCATCGGCATCCCGGCCGCGGAGGCGTGACTCCAATTCTTCGCGAGACACTGGCGTGATGAACACCGTCACCAATCGGCCGACCAGGGCCGGATCGGAAGCCACAACCCGGCGGACCGTTTCGGCACCCTGGACATCCACGCTCAACAGCGCGTCTTTGCCTGTGGCCCAATGGGCTCGCACGGACTCTTTGAGGATGCCTTTCCAGTCCCCGTACACATTCGCGTACTCCAGGAATTCCCCGGCGGCGATCCGCGCTTCGAATTCCGACCGGGAGAAGAAGTGGTAGTCCACCCCATGAACCTCACCCGGGCGCGGAGCCCGACTGGCGCAAGTGATGATGCGGCCGATGCGCGGATTGGCGCTCATCAGGCCTTGGCTCACCGTGGTTTTGCCGGCACCGGAGGGAGCAGAAATCAGAAGCAGGAACGGAGCGGAAGCGTGCATGGAATTGATCGGCAAAACCAGTTACTCAAGATTCTGGACCTGTTCGCGGAACCGTTCCAGTTCCGTCTTCATCAGCACCACCTCGGCAGCGATCCGGGCGTCATTGGCCTTGGAGCCAATGGTGTTGATCTCGCGGTGGAACTCCTGGGCCAGGAAATCCAGCTTGCGACCGACGGCTTCCCGACTCTTCCGACAGTCCTCATATTGCTGGAAGTGACTCTCCAACCGGGCGATCTCCTCCGAAATATCCGAACGATCGGCAAACACCACCACTTCCCGCAGGATGCGTTCGTCATCGACCGTAATTCCTTCGAGACCGGCCGATTGCAACCGTTGCGCCAACTGCTGGCGATAGCGGGTCAACACCTCGGGAGCCAATACGCGCACTCGATCGAGCGCCGAGCGAATGAGGGCGATGCGACTCTCCAGATCCCGCTCCAGCGCTTCCCCTTCCCGGCGGCGCATGGCATCCATGGATTCAAGGGCCGAAGCGAGCGCCGCGGAGGTTCCGGGCCAAGCGGCCTCGGGATCCACCACCCGGGTCTGGGATTGCATCACCCCGGGGCATCGCGCCAGCAACTCCAAGCTCACGTGTGCAGCGGCACCAGAAAGCCCCAACTCGGCGGCCACCTCAGACCATTCCCGCGAGTAGGCTTGAACCACCGAGCGGTTGATTCGATTCCCCGTGCACTCCCCCTCGGGAACATCCAGCGAGACCCGGATTTCGCACCGCCCCCGCGACACCACCCGCGCCACCGACTCACGGATTCGAGTCTCCAGCGATTCCCAATCCGGCGGCAGCATCACCACCAACTCGGATTGTTTCCGGTTCACCGACTTCAACTCCACCACCACCTTCGCCTCGGCCGCCGAGGATTCCCCCCGACCATACCCCGTCATCGATTTCATTCCGAAGTGTCGGGGACAGGTCCACCCGTTTGCCAATGGAATTCCCGGATCGCCCGACCGATCAAAAGTGCCCCAGCCGCGGCAGCGGGACCGGGGCGATGGGAGTAATGAAAGCACGGAACCCAACGCCCGAAAGTTCGCCGGTCACCATGAGTCACAGGAGCCTGTCCCTTGTGAGGAGCCTGTCCCTTGAGGAGCCTGTCCCTTGAGGAGCCTGTCCCTTGTGAGGAGCCTGTCCCTTGTGGGGAGCCTGTCCCTTGTGAGGAGCCTGTCCCTTGTGAGGAGCCTGTCCCTTGTGAGGAGCCTGTCCCTTGTGAGGAGCCTGTCCCTTGTGAGGAGCCTGTCCCTTGTGGGGAGGCGCCTGCGTTTGGCCCACCAGTCCCTCGCCCCCTCAGT
>CAMATE010000330.1 GCA_945861075.1 Akkermansia muciniphila | reverse complement strand
CAAAGGGCACTGCGATGATCACCACGACGAGGCACGTCCAGGGCGCGGCCAGACGGGCATGGAATTGGGTGTCGAGCCAGGCCTTCAGGTCAGGTTTGAGAACCGGGTGCAAATGCTGGTAGTCGACGATTTCCTGCAGTGTGAGCTGGGGACGCTGCATGGCCTTGGCCCGATTGAAGTCGGCGATGCGCAATTCGCTGCGGATGATGTCCGGGGTTTCGTTGAGTTCGTTGAGGGATTCCACCCCGGGCAGCCAGAGCGGTTCACGATCTTGATGGTTGCGGAAGAGGTACTCGTTGCCGTTGGTGAAGCGCCAGTTCGAGCCCGTCCATGCGGCACCGTCGGCCAGGAATTGGCGTTGAGCACCGGGTCGGATGGGTTCTTGGATCACCAGTCCGAAGAGCTCACCGCTGCGGGAATCGAACGAGGTGGCCGACCAATCGATTTGGGTCGCCGGGTCGTGGAAGACGATGTTCGTCTTGAGCACCCCGTTGGTGAAGGATTGAAGCGTACCGGGCCAAGTGAGCCACAAGTTGGTGCCGGGCAGGGGAGGCGTCGGAGTGAAACGGGTTTCGCGAACGGCGGGAGCGGGATCCTCGCCACTGCGCCACAAGCGCTCACTGGCCGAGGTGTAGTTCCAGGCTCCGTTGGTCCAGACGGCCGAAGGAATCCGCACTTCGCGGTGGGCCCCGGTTCCCAGCGGCATGAGCAGTCGAACTCCGGCCATGTCGCCGGAGGCTGGCAAGAACCGGCTGATGCTCCAGGAGCGGCGGTCGGTTTGATTCTCAAAATGGAACTGGGATCGCCAGGCCTCGTTGGGTTTCTCGCTGCTGGACCTTCCAGAAGTCAGGTTTTCCTGTCGGCGTTTGGCCTGTGGCATGAGGTTTTCTCCGCTCCAATAGAGCCCCACAGAGAGCAATAAACCGACGGCGAGATAAGGTGCGATGGTGCGCCACAGGCTGATCCCGGCCGCCCGAATGGCCGTCAATTCATGATATCGGGCGTGGTTGGTCAGGGTGTACAGCAGCGACAGCAGTAGCGCGATGGGTAGGGTGGTATTGAGCAACTCAGGCAGACCCCAAAGGTAGTACTCCATTATCCCGACTAGGGCGGCCTTTTGGAAGCGGGTCATGTCGCCCAGAAGGTCGAAGGCGATCCAGAACAGCGTGAAGCCGCTGAGGCAGACGCCCAGCGGCAGCAGGAGTTCCCGGAGCAGGTAGCGGTCGAGGAGGCGCATCGGACGCAGCGATCCTATGCTGGATCGATTCGGTTGACCAACTGCGGTTTGCAGGACTTCCACGGTGCGGCGGGTGCGTTCTTGGGGTGGCTCTGCGGGACTGGGCCTGCGCTCGCAGGGATCGTTCGGGAGGTGATGGCTTTCGCGCTGACGCGCGATGGGGATTGGGTTGCTGCGATCCGATGCTCGCTACGGCCCAGCCCCGCTGCCGCCGGTGTGTGGTCGGGGTGTGGGTGGGTTTTGATTGGGGAAGGGTTGATCGTGAATGGGGATTTGGGATCGGGGGCGGTGGTGGGTGAACTGCAGGACTGCTTCCGGGGCGCGTTGACGCGGGTGGGTGGTCTCCGTAGTTTTTGCGGCCATGTCCGCGTTGCTTGATTCGTTAGTTGAATTGATCCGCCGCTCGTCTGCCGAGATTCCGGATGACGTGAATGCGGCGTTGGTCCGCTCGTTGGAGTCTGAGAAGAAGGGGACCATCGCCGAGAGTGCTCTCAAGATCATCGAACAGAATATCGAGCTGGCGAAACGGAAGTCTCAGCCGCTCTGCCAGGACACGGGCAGCGTGCTCTTCTACGTGGACTGCCCCGTGGGCTTCGACCAAATCACCTTTGAGGAAACGGCTCGGGAAGCGGTGACCTTGGCGACCCGCAAGGGCTACTTGCGTCAGAACTCGGTGGACTCGGTGACGGGCAAGAATGACGGGACCAACGTCGGGCCGGGCTCTCCGTCGGTTCATTTCCATCAGCATCGTTCGTCCGAGGTGCAGGTGCGCCTGATGCTCAAGGGGGGCGGTTGTGAGAACGTGGGCGCTCAGTATTCGTTGCCCTTGGAGAAACTCCACGCCAGCCGGGATCTCGACGGGTGCCGCAAGGTGATTCTCGATGCTGTGTTGCAAGCGCAGGGCAAGGGATGTGGCCCGGGCATTCTGGGCATTTGCATCGGGGGCGATCGGTCCACGGGCTATGCGATGAGCAAGACCCAGTTCTTGCGTACCTTGGACGACCGCAACCCGGATCCCGCTCTGGATGCGCTGGAGCAAGATGTGCTCAAGACAGCCAATGAGTTGGGCATCGGACCTATGGGCTTCGGTGGCAAGACGACCCTTCTGGGCGTGAAGATCACCGCGGCCAACCGGGTGCCGGCCTCGTTTTTTGTGAGCGTCAGCTACATGTGCTGGGCCTTCCGTCGTCAGGGCGTCGAACTCGACGCCAACTCGGGCATCGCACGCTGGCTGTACTGATCGGCACAAAAAAGCCCGGGCCGTGGCCCGGGCTTTCGTGCGTTTAGAAAGACTGGATCTCCCGGCTCAGTTCTCCGGCTGATCGTTTTCGCCGAGCGAGCGGATCCAGATGTCGCGGAAGCGGACCGGATCTCCGTGGTCTTGCAGGCGGATGGGGCCGGTACCGTCGTACTTGAAGTACTTCGGGGTGTTCTGGTGGCCGCTGGGGCCGTTGAACTCCTGCTTGTGGTGCAGCACCACGCCGTTGTGGATGACCGTGACCGAGGCCTTGCGGGTGACCTTGCCTTCGGTGTCGAACAGCGGGCCTTCGAAGATCACGTCGTAGGTGTTCCACTGGCCGGGCTTCTTCATGGCGTTCTGCAGCGGGGGCCACATGCCGTAGAGACCACCGGCCTGACCGTCGGCGTAGGTCTTGTTGTTGTACACGTCGAGCACCTGCACTTCATAAAGGCCATGCAGGAAGAGCCCGGAGTTGCCGCGGCCTTGGCTTTCACCCTTGGGGGGATTCGGGGCGGACCATTCGAAATGGAGTTGGAAGTCCTTGAACTTCTCTTGGGTCTGGATGTCGCCGGTGCCCTTCACGACCTCGAAATAGCCGTTCTCGACCTTCCAGGGGGCCTTGCCGTCCTTGCCACC
>CAMATE010000329.1 GCA_945861075.1 Akkermansia muciniphila | reverse complement strand
GAAACGGCAGAACCGCCGCAGAGAGACCCAGATCTCGCAGGAATCGGCGACGTGTGGAGGGGGCGATGTCGTTCTTCATTTTCCGGGCGGGTTCTTCGGATCGAAGGTGGCAGATTGGATGGCGATCTCTACCAGAAGCTGGCGGATATTGCACCCGGACTCTTGGAAAGCCGAATCGAGTTTTTGAAGTCGATCCGGTCCGTAGGCCGTGGGGGCTTGCTGGACGGTGTATTGGAAGAGTTGTCGGACAAATCCACGGCGTGCCTCAGGGCTCTCAGCGGCGTGCCGGGCGAGGTCGCGCGGTCCCCGCAACGTCACGGTCTTGCCGTCGGCAGTCAGGTATTCGGAGGTGGCATTGACCGGCTTCCGGTTGTCCTCGGAGCGGAATCGTCCGACCGCATCAAATTGCTCCAGGCTGAAGCCCAGCGGATTGATGGTGGCGTGGCAGGCCATGCACTGAGGTTTTTCGGTCAGTTGCGTGACCTTCTCGCGCATGGTGAGCGATGGATCAAAGCGGTCGTCCATGAACTCGATGGCCATGGGCGGCGGCTTGAGGAAACGGCCCAGCACATTGCGGGTCAGGAAGACACCGCGATGGATGGGCGACGACGACCGGTAATAGGCATGGGTCGAGAGCAGGAAAGGATGCGTGAGCACTCCGGCGCGCTGTTCTGGATCAAATCGGACCGGGATGAATGCATCGGCTCCAGTTGGTGCATGGGTGGCCTCCGAGGGTCGCTCGTTCTTCTCCACTCCGTAATACCGGCGCAGCGCGGCGTTGAGGTGGAGTTCGTCGGAGAGCAGCAGTTGGCGGTAGTCGGACGCGTCGCTCCAGACCACTGATTCCACGAAATGGTTCAGGGAAGTGCGCAAATCCTGAATCAATTCGGCATCGAAGCCTGGATAGGTCTTGGGATCCTTGGCCAGGTCTTGGGCTTCATCGGTGTCGAGCCAATGGTCGAAGAATCCCCCCATCTTGGCCCGGGTCCGCGGGTTGCGCACCATGCGCTGGGCTTGGGCGCGGATTTGCTCGGGTGTCAGGAGCTCGCCCCGGTCGGCGGCCTTTCGCAGGGCTTCGTCCGGGAGCGAATCCCACAACACCAATGCCAGACGGGCCGCGACGGCATGGCTGTCTTGTTGTCCGGCCAGGTCCGGGTACAGGAATCGGGGCGAGGTCATCGTCGCCAGCACCGATCGTTTCACGGAGTCTTCGAGGGCGATTCCCGGTTGGAACCAACGGGTCACCACACGGGACCGAAGCTCGGTATCCAAGGGACGCCTGAAAGCCCGCTCTGCGAACTGCCCGCAGAAGTCCTGCATGCGCGCGCTCAGGTCCGAGCGGTTGGTCATGCTGGCCGGAATATTGGCCAATCGGTGGATTCGGCCAGCGACCAGTTCCGAGGTCTCGGTTCCGGCACGAGTGATCGTCCGCCACCATTCTTTGGAAATGGCATGCCCGCGTTCGTAGCCCAGACTGGAATCATCGGCCGGGAACGCCGTACCGATGACCGGGGTCGCCGAGGAATTTTCCGGAGAGAGAACTGAAGCAGGAATGACCGCCCAAGGGCCTTGGGGCGGCTTCCATTCAAGACGGATGGCGGCGGTCTTCTCCTTGAACTTGAAGTAATCGAGCCGGAGGGGATAGCTCCGGCCGCCCAGCAGGTACAGCGACGCCGTTGCCTGCCGCTCCACGCCTCCTGAACTGACCCACAGGTCTACCAGTGCGGCCTCGCGTTTGGCATCGGAGTCGTCGCGCCGATTGCTGTCACCGGCCGCGAGGTCGGTGTTGACGTAAAGCCGCGCGCCATTGGGGCTGGTGACTCGGAACTGGTACTCACCGGAATCCGGAGCCAGCAGTGAACCACTCCAAGCGATGGAAAATTGGTCGGCGGTGATGCCTTCGGTCGGAGATCCCGGCCCATAGTCGAAGCGGATGAAGGGGTCGATCCGCTTGAGGGCGGACTTGTCCTTTTTGTTCATTCCCTTCGATTGGAAGTATTCCGCCTGAAGGCCGCCGGATTGGGTGGTTTGTCGGACGGGGGTAAAACCGCTGATCAAATCGGCCACCGATTCCCGATAGCGGCGTTGGGTGAGGCGACTGAAATCGATCCGGGCCGGTGTATTCCGGGCCCGGGCCTGGGGCGAGTAGAAGGCGCTGTGGATGAACTCGGCCACCGCAAGCGCCTCCACTTCTGAGGTCTTCTCCTTGCGGTCATCTGGCATCGTCCGGTGGATGTACTGGGCCAGCGAAGTCACGGACTGTTCGCCATACAAGGTCTCGTCGTATTTGCCGGCGACCCCTTCACCTTGAGGGCCATGGCAGCGGGCGCAGTCCAGTCGGTAAATGCTTTCTCCGGAACGTGCGGCACCGCCGGTGCTGGCCACCGGTGCGCCTTCGCCACCGCCACGTCGGCCCGCACAGGCGACCATGGCCCAAGCGACCGCGGTCAGGGAGATCCAGTGCCAGCACTTCATCGCCAGAGAGGATGCCTCGCGGAGCACGGCTCCGTCCATCGGAAGGTCGAAAGGAAGCTCGGCAAAAAGGTCTTCAAGGCAGGGGCACTCCCTGAAGTGCCGCGCCATTTTGCACTTCGCACACGATGCCTTTCGCACCACGATTCGAACCACTTCACGACCAAGGCCTAGACCAATGAAAAAACGATCCTGGAAAATAGCTGGCATCAACTTCGACCACTTCCACATGGGCGATTTGCTTCGGTACGCCCACGAGCATCCGAATGCCGAGATCGTCGGCATCAGCGATGAACAGCCGGCCCGAATGGAGGAAGCGGTCCGCAAGGGACTGGTCGCCCGGGATAGGGCATTCACCGACTACAAGGAATGCCTCGAGAAGACCAAGCCGGACGTCGTGCTGCTGTGCCCGGCGGCCTCGAAGCATGGAGAGTGGGTCAAGAAGGTGGCTCCGTACGGGGCGCACCTCATGGTCGAGAAACCCTTTGCCGCCTCGCTGAAGGAAGCCGATGCCATGGTCAAGTGCATGGGCAAGGATCAGCGCCTGATGATCAACTGGCCGCTCCAATGGGTCGCCTCGCATCGCAAGGCCTACGAGCTGGTTTCGAGCGGCAAGATCGGCGAAGTGCTCAACGTGTGGCACATCG
>CAMATE010000328.1 GCA_945861075.1 Akkermansia muciniphila | reverse complement strand
TGGGGAGGGGTCCTGCGGCTGGGGAATTCTGGGTTGGGCAAGGCGGTGAGCGGCGGGACAGACCCGCAGCGGTCTGTGACCGACAAGCAAAGCCGCCTGCGGGACCTTCCCTCCCAAACAGAACCCCTCCTCATTTTCAGAAAGGCTCTAATTCCCATCGCCCGACCCAAGATCCATTCGGACATCGCCGGAGGAACCATCGAGCCAACGCAGACGGGGCGTTCGCAGAAGGATCTGAAGCACGAACGAGACCCAAGAGCGGCGACTTCGTGAATCGTCCTGGGATTCGGCCAGGATCGTCTCCCGGGAATTCGATTCAGGCGACGCCATCGGAGGCATCCGGTCTCCGTAGTAATCCGGCTTCCGCGCATCCGTCTTGAGCAGCAGTTCCTCATAATCGGTCAAACCGTCATCATCGGAATCGCGGGTGTTGATCGCCAGCGTCACCTCATCGCTCCAAACCGATCCGTAGGCGTTGCTCACCCGCACGCGATACTGGCCGTCTAAAAACGGGCGCACGTGCCGCAGAACAAGTCGTGAACCCCGCGCATGAGGCAGATTCTTTCCATTGCGCTGCCACTGATAGGTCAGGGTTCCGGATCCTTCGGAGGCCACTGTGAACACCACCTCCGGTTCACCTTCAGACACTTCGAGCGGGAGCGGCTGATAAACGATGGTGGGTGGCGTGAGCGGGTACACCGTCAGCCGGGCTGGTTCGCTGAAAACGGCTCCGAACGCGTTGTGAACGAGAACCTGATAACGACCGCCGTCCAGCGATGCCGACACATGATTCAAGGTCAACTCGGGCGCCATCTCCCCCGGAAGGTTCACCCCATCGCGCTGCCACTGGAAGGTGGAGGGCTGCCCTTCCTGAGCCACAACCTGAAAGGTCACATCGCGACCCTTCTCCACCGATTGGGACTGCGGCTGGACGACCAAAACCGGTATCCTCTCCAAATCCGCGGTATCACGCGCATAAAGGCCCAAGACCTCTTCCGGCGACAACGCCTTGTTGAACAATCGCAAACTGTCGATCTCCCCCTGCAGGCGCCCTTGGGCGGTGCCGGAGATTCCACCCAAGGTCAGGGGTGTCCTCAACTGGAGCGGATTCACGGCAATGGGTGCGGATCCAATCGATCGACCATCCACCCAGATTTGGACGACCATCCCTGTCCTGTTGGTAGGGGTGGATCGAGCAAATACCACCATCACATGTCGCCAGGCATTGGTGCTCTCGGGAAACCCGAAACCTTGTTCCCCTCCCACGCCACCCGAAACCATCAACCGCTTCCCATCGGTACGAATGTGGAAACCCGTCTGTTCTGGAACGGATTCCCGGGCGCATCCCAGCAGGTAACCTTGGATCGGGCATCGGATCCACAAGGACACTGTCGTGCCGCGATACCCATTGGGGCCGAATCCGGCCAGCGACGGAATGGTGATGCTGAAATTGCTGCCACCGAGACTCAGGACGTGATTCGGAGCGAGGTTGCGCGTGGATAAAAACCGCAGAGTTCCCCCGACCGGATCACTCACCGCATGACGCTTGAATCCACTGGCGTCCAGAAGATCCTCATCGAAGGGATAGTAACCCACCAGACCCGCTTCTGGCTCCGTGGATGCGGGACCTGCCACAACTCGACAGGCGCCCCAAAGGCTCACGAGGAGGAGAAACTCCAGTCGGACACAGCGATGAACAAACGTCCGCGCGGCGGAATGAGGCCATCTCCGAATCCGGCGGAGGCCGTGTCCAAGAAGGTTCATCATGACCGCCATCACTTCCATTGAGTTTGGCTACGGAAGCGTATTCCTGCACATCTGCAACCCATAAACCGGATCCTTTTGACGAACCCAGCTCCCGCCCCCCAATCGCCCCATCAGTTTCTATCGCATCCGAAAATGGCGCTCCGCGAACTCGAGAAATTTCTGCCAGTCGTAGAGTTCCACTGAGTGGCCACCGGGTCGATTGTGGTAGGCGATATCCCCCTCGGTCAGGGCGGTACCGACCGCCGGTGGCGTCGGCGAATCCAACCCCTTCTTGCCCAGCAATTGGTAGACCTCGGAAGCATGATAGGCTGAAAGGTATTCCCCCACCGGATCGGCCCAGAGGTCTTCCACCCCACTGGCGACATACAACGGCCTCGGCGCGATGCACGCCAGCAACTCGTGCTGATCCACGGGCAAGTCGTCTTCATTGCGCGCGAACCGGGCGGCATTGCGGCACAACCAATACGGGAAACGCGTGACCATCTTCTCCATATTCTCACCGAAATTGCGTTTCCAGAGAGCCGCTCCGCCACAACCCGATTGCGCCGAAATCACCAGGGCAAAACGGGTGTCTTTAGCCGCTGTCCACAGAGCGGTCTTGCCCATTTTGGAATGACCCATGATGGCCACCCGCCGGGCGTCCACGTCGGAATCGGTCTCCAAATAATCCATCGCCCGGGATCCACCCCAAGCCACGGCCGAAATCACGCCCCACTCGTAGGATTTGGGGAAACTCTGCTGCTCCCGATAAAACAGCGGGTGGATTCCCTTGAGGAACTCCACCTCGTTGTGACGGGTGAGGTCCGATTGGGGCACCACCACAAAACCCAATCCCCGTTGCAGCAGTTCGCCCATCGGCACGCCGTTGCGCAAGTACCCCGGGCGATCAGGATGCGGATCATGGCCGTCGTCCCGGGTGCCGGAAAAACTGTGCAGCATGAAGACGGGTGCCGGCTTGCCGGTTCCATTGGGTGTGATGACCAGGATCCGCAAATCGACCTCCCCCTTGGCATTGTGGAAGCGAAGCCGGACATCCTTCCGGGTGGCCTTACCGCCGAAGAACTCACGATCGGTCTTCACCACCTCTACTGAGGTTTGAACCGGCACTTCCGGTTTCGGCACGACGCCATATATCAGATTCCCGAAGAGCGCGATCAACTGTGGGCGTCGGATTTGGAACCACTCTTGCGCGGTGGTAATGGGACGTCCCTCGGCGGAAACCAGCGCTGGCGGCAACTGGTAAGGAGGCACCTTGGATTCATCGCGAATGACATCCAGATCACTGTTCTTGGGTTCCTCAGCGCGCAGGGCCAGCAGGCTGAAAACCAGAGCACCCACCCACCCCCAGCCCCTTGATTTTCGCGGTTTCATC
>CAMATE010000327.1 GCA_945861075.1 Akkermansia muciniphila | reverse complement strand
GCGAAGAACGCGACCCTGAAGGCCTTCTATCCCACGACCGACCTCGTCACCGGTCCGGACATCATCTTCTTCTGGGTCGCCCGCATGATCATGGCGGGCTACGAGTGGATGGGCGACCTGCCGTTCCGGAACGTCTATTTCACGGGCATCATCCGCGACAAGCAGGGGCGCAAGATGTCGAAGTCGCTGGGCAACTCGCCCGACCCGCTCGACCTCATCGCCAAGTACGGCGCCGATGCGCTGCGCTTCGGAGTGATGCGCGCCGCGCCGCTCGGTCAGGACGTACTCTTTGACGAACAAACCGTCGAACTCGGACGCAACTTCTGCAACAAGCTGTGGAACGCCTGCCGCTTCCGCCAGATGGTCGGCGGCGCGGAGACTCAGACCGAGGCCGAGATCAACCCGGCGCTGCTCACGTCGGACGACCGTTGGATTCTCCTGCGCCTCGACCAAGCCATCCGCGAGGTGACCGGAGCCTTCGCCGAGTACAAATTCAGCGACGCCACGACCACGTTGTACCGCTTCTTCTGGAACGAGTACTGCGACTGGTACGTCGAGGCCTCCAAGGCAGTCATCTACGGCAGCGACGAGGCCCTCAAGGTCAACAAGGTCGCGGTCATCGACTTTGTCTTGGGCCAATTGCTGCGGCTCTTCCATCCGTTCCTACCCTTCATCACCGAAGAACTTTGGCATGGGATGGGTTTCGCGAAGGACATGCCCGAGAATCAGGGCGGCAAGACCTTGATGTTCGCGCTGTGGCCCAAGCCGCTGAGCGACGACGAGAAGGAATACTTCGGTCTCGACGACACCGCCGACGCGGTGGCCCAGGCCAAGTACGACCTCGTCAGCCTTGGCCGCGGATTGCGCCGGGACTGCAAGATCGATCCGGCCAAGAAAATCCGATTCACCGTGCGACCGGCGGGCACGTTGTCCCCTTCGGATGTCGAGGTGCTCAAGCTCCTGCTCAACGCCGAAGCGCTGGATGTCGTGGATGCGGCCTGGACACCCGATCGCGGCACGCCGGTGGCGGTCAACGCCCTGGGTGAACTCTACCTGCCGTTGGCGGGCCTGATCGACTTTGAGGCCGAGCGCACGCGGCTCACCAAGGAATTGGAGCGCGTCAAAATCGAGGTGACCAAGGTTCAGGAGAAGCTGGCCAATCCGGCCTTCGCCGCCAAGGTGCCTGCCAAGGTGCTCGAAGAGCATCAAGCCCGCCTGCAAGATTGGCAGGCCAAGGAAGCCCAGATTGCGGCTTCAATTGCGAACCTGCCCGCTTGAGCCTTTTTGGAGACCGCTCGCCCACCGACCATCACGAAACCGCCGCAAACCATGCAAGACTACGCCAACTTCATCGGAGGCAACTGGGTGCCAGCCGCATCCGGGGCCACCTTCACGACCACCAATCCTGCGGACACCCGGGAGACGGTGGCTCGCTACCCGTTGTCGGACGCGCCGGAGTTTGCGGCGGCCACAGCCGCGGCCCAGAAGGCGTTCCCGGCCTGGGCGGCGCTGACGCCGGTGGCGCGTGGGCGTTTTCTCAGCAAGGCCTCGCAACTCCTCGAAGCGCGCAAGGCCGACCTGGCCCTGCTGCTCGTTCGCGAAGAAGGCAAGACACTGACCGAGGCCACCGGCGAGGTGCAGCGGGCGGCTGACATCTTCCGGTTCTTTGGCGGCCTGAGCTACACGGTGGGTGGGCAGACCATTCCCCACGATTTGCCGGGCAACTTGCTGCTCACCCGTCGCGAGCCGCTGGGCGTGGTGTCGCTCATCACACCGTGGAATTTCCCCATCGCCATTCCGGCCTGGAAACTCGTGCCGGCCTTGCTGTGCGGGAACACGGTCGTGCTCAAGCCTGCATCGCAGGCTCCGGCCATGGCGCTCGAGTTGGCCAAGGTTCTCGCCGAGGCCGGTTTGCCGGCGGGGGTGCTCAACGTGGTCACGGGTTCCGGTCGGGCGTTCGGTTCCGAGATCGCCTCCAACTCCGCCATCCAGGCGTTGAGTTTCACGGGTTCCCACGGGGTGGGTACGGCGTTGTATCAAACGCTGGCGCCACGTCGCATTCGCGTGCAGTTGGAAATGGGTTCCAAGAATCCCACGATCGTGCTGGCCGATGCCGACTTGGATTTGGCGGCGCGTCTGGTGGCCATCGCCGGATTCGGCCTCACGGGTCAGGCGTGCACGGCAACCAGCCGCGTGATTGTGGAGCGATCGGTGCTCGAAGCCTTCACCGAGAAGTTGGTGGCGCTGGCCAAGACCTGGAAGGTCGGGCCCGGCGCGCAGCCCGGTGTCCAAATGGGCCCAGCGGTGAACGCCGACGAATTCGAGGGCAACTTCGCGGCCATCCAACAGGCGATCGGTGAGGGTGCTGAATTAGTCTGGGGTGGAGCCCGCCTGACGGAAGGCGATCTAGCCCATGGCTATTTCATGCAGCCGGCAATTCTCGGCAAGGTGACCCCGTCCATGCGCATCGCGCAGGAAGAGGTCTTCGGCCCCTTGGTGGTCATCCTGGCGGTCGACTCGTTCGACGAGGCCATCGCCGTGGCCAATGGCGTGAAGTACGGCCTCAGCGCCAGCCTGGTGACGCGTGATTTCAAGAAGGCCATGCAGTACGCCGAGCGCATTGAGTGCGGCGTGGTGAAGGTGAATCAAATCAGCACGGGCCTCGCCCTTCAGGCTCCCTTCGGTGGCGTGAAGGACAGCTCCACCGATTCGTACAGAGAGCAGGGCACCGCGGCGTTGGATTTCTACAGCCGCACCAAGACCGTGTACTTCGACTATTCGGCCTAAGCCGGAACGATGCAGTTGGATCGGTCGTGCTGGCTGCGTCTTCTTTCGCAAGAGCTTCGTTGCTCGCTCGTTACGGGCCTTCAATCGGCCCGCGCCTCGCTCTCGCCTCGTCTTGCGAAAGAATCCACCACGCCATCCCTTTCCTCCCAACTGCATCGTTCCGGCTAAGCGGTGCCCGGTCTTCGGGCCGGGTTTCTATCGCGCCTTGCGCCGGGGCGGGCTACACCTCGTGCATGATGCTCAGAGGTCCGTGGCTAGAGGCTTGCCGACAGTGGTGGTCTTGGATCCTGGTCGCAGCCGCTGGCACCGGCCTCTTGTGCGCCGAAGCGGCCACGAATGCCCCAGAGCCACGGGCCGC
>CAMATE010000326.1 GCA_945861075.1 Akkermansia muciniphila | reverse complement strand
GGAAATGCGGCGGCTGCGGGCCTGGACCGTCCAAGCCCTCGTGGCCCGACCGTTCTCGGCCAGCCAGACTTCCTGATGCAAGGCCACGGTCGGGCACACATGCCAGGGCAGGGAGTAGATCACGTCGCCCAAACGCCTAGCGTCGGCCGCCGGTGATTCCACCACCAAGTGCTCTTCGCTGTGACTGAGAGCGGTGGCGTCCGGGAGGTTCAGGAAGACGGTTCGGGGGTGGGGCATTTCCGCGGCCACGGCCTTGTGTCCGAGGTCCAAGCACACTTGCCGGGGGGCGGGACGGCTGATGACGCGCGACAGCAGCACGGCGGCGGGTTCGAAGGGCAGGTCAGGCAGTTTGTGGGCGTAGCCGGCGTCCCAGAGAACGGTGGTTCCCGGGCTCAGCGATACATTGGCGCGCGCCGCATGGATGGCGAAAGTCGGTGAACCACCGGCGATGACTCCCAGCGGTCTGCCCAATTCAGCTTCGATGCGACTTCTCAAGGCGGCCACGGGCGCGAAAGCCTCATCGCAAGTGCGGGTGCGCTCGGTGAGATCAGTGATGCCCAAATGGCCGTCGTAGGCATGCAAGCCGTCAAAGCGCAACGTGGGCTCCGCGTCCCGAAGGGATCGGAGTAATTCGCTGCCGGGGACCCGATCCGGTGCGATTCCCGTGCGGTGTTGGCCGATGTCGAGGTCGATCCAAATTCCGAGGGGTTTTACGAGCGGACACGCGGCGGCGGCGGCTCGAAGCGATTCCACCACCCCGGCGTCGTCGACGACCGTCGACCACTGGATGCCCGGGAAGCGGGAGGCCAGCCGGATCCAACGCTCGATTTGCGGACCCACGGGTTGGACCGCCAGCAAGATGCTCCGGACGCCTTCGACCCCGGCCACCATCTCGGCCTCAGCAATGGTGGCGCATTTGAATTGCACAATGCCCAGGCCCACTTGCCAGGCGATCAGTTCGGGCAGCTTGTGGGTCTTCACATGGGGCCACAACCGGAGCGGATCTCCGGCAATGGCCACCATGCGTTTCAAATTGGCTTCGATCCGGCCCCGGTGCAGGACCAGTGTCGGCGACGGGATTTCCGCCGCATTCTCCAGAACGAACCAGGGGTTT
Organism: Akkermansia muciniphila; assembly: GCA_945861075.1. Lineage (GTDB taxonomy): Bacteria > Verrucomicrobiota > Verrucomicrobiia > Limisphaerales > UBA9464 > SXXZ01. Next base: position 2,057 of record CAMATE010000326.1, on the reverse strand, counting down.
GGGGCCATCGGATCGCAGGGATCAGTGGAGTTCGAAGATCACCTCGATCTCGACGGGGATGTTTCCGGGCAGCGGTCCCATGCCGATGGCGCTGCGGGCTCCGATGCCATTTTCAGGTCCCCAGATTTCCGCGAAGAGCTCGCTGCAGCCGTTGATGACCTTGGGGTGATCGTAGAAATCGGCGGCCGAATTGACCATGCCCAGGGTCTTCACCACGCGCTTCACTTTGTCGAGGGATCCGAGCTGCGAACGCAAGGTCGCCAGAATGGCCAGGCCTACTTGTCGGGCGGCGGCTTTCCCGGCGTCCAGGTCGAGGTCTTTGCCCACGACGCCGGTGATTAAAGTGCCGTCGGTGCGCACCGGACCGTGACCCGACACATAGGCGGCATTGCCGAAGACCACCAGCGGCTTGTAAACGGCCACGGGTTTCGGGGCGGGAGGGAGAACGAGGGAAAGGGCGGCAAGTTGGGATTCGGCACTCATGGTCTTGAAAGATCTCCAAAATCCGCCCTTTGCAGCAAACCCTCAATTCCGAAGTCCGTGGACCGGAGGATGATTCGTCCCCCGCGATCTTCAGGATCTCCGATGGCGGTCAAACAGCACGGCAGCCTGGGTGCGCGAGTTCACCCCGAGTTTTTCAAAGACCCGTTCGAGATAGTTGCGGACGGTTTTCGGCTGAAGGCCCAGTGCCACAGCAATTTCCTTGTCGGTCTTCCCGTCGGCGACGGCGGCGAGCACGCGGCGTTCCTGCTCTGAAAGTTCCCCGAGGGGATTCGTGGGCGGGTTCGGGAGGACGTTCTTCAGTTCGCGGTCTACGGCGCGCACCACGATCGGATCAAACATCATGCCGCCGCTGAGCACGGTGCGAATGGCCGCCACGATGTCGCGCGGTTCGTTGTCCTTGAGCAAGTATCCGTCGCCGCCCGCCTGCATGGCGGCCAGGACGAGTGCATTGTCGGCAAAGGAGGTGAGGAACAACACGCGTGGCGCGCCGGGTTGGGTTTTGATTTCGCGGCAGACATCCATGCCGCTGCGATCCGGCAACCGCACGTCGAGCAGTACCACGTCGGGGCGGTACTTGCGCACGGCCAAGATGGCCTCCGCAGCACTGGCGGCTTCTCCGGTCACGAGGATTCTCGGGTCCACTTCCGTGATGATGCGAAGGCCCATGCGGACCACGGGATGGTCGTCCACGATCAACACGCGGATGGCGGGGGAGGATTTCATGTTTCCTGTTCCGACCTGGGATCGCGGGTGACGGGGACGGTCACGCTGACCCTCGTGCCTATTCCAGCCAGCGACTCCAACTCAAAGGTTCCACCGGTGTTGGCAGCTCTCTTCTTCATGTTCTGCAAGCCAACGCCTGTCTGCGGAGGCGAGTTGGGATCGAAGCCTCTGCCATCATCGCGGATCTCCAGTGTCACTTGGCCGGGAGCGTGACGCAGAGCCACAGTGATTCGGTTGGCTTGGGAGTGGCGCAGGGCGTTGCTCAACGCTTCGTGAGCCAGGTTGGCCCAGTGGACAGCCTGTTCGCCCGTGAGGCTGTTGGCGGCCTCCTCAGAAACCTCCGCCAGGATCTCCGTTTCAGTGGTGCAGCGCATGCGCTCCACCAATGCGATCAGCAGGCCTGCGAGATCGCTTCTGGGGCTATCGTCCGCCTCGTGTCGCAAAATGTAGCCCCGCAACTGTCCAATGATGGCCGTGAGATTCCGCCGGTAGTCTGCCAGCCGGGCACCCAGCGGCGGCGAGGATTCCATAGCCTGGTCGGCGGCGCGACTCAGGCCGAGCTGCAAGGCGTACAGCGATTGGATCGTGCCATCGTGAAGGTCGAGGCTGAGGCGCTCGCGTTCGCGGCGGGCAGCCTCGAGTTCGTCCAGGGTCGACCTGAGTTGTTGGGACACGACCTCTTGCTGCAGGCGTGCCCGAATCTGCACCGCCATGGCTCCAGCCATCACCGACGCCAGTAACACGCCTACCGCCAGCGCGACCCATGCCCGGTAGCGGGTGGACTGCCGGTCAAACTGCTGGGTTGAATAGAAGACCAATTGCCATGTATT
>CAMATE010000325.1 GCA_945861075.1 Akkermansia muciniphila | reverse complement strand
CGATCGATCCCACCGGAAAGACCAAATATCATTTCCGCGCTTGGATGAGTATTCCTGCCGCCACCGCCGAGGCACCCCGGAATGGTCGGACGCGCTGGATGTTCAGCGAAGGTACAGGAGGCGGACAGGTCACGCCGTTAAATGACTCCCAGTGGACCCAGATCGACGAGGGCACTAACGAGTTAAAACCGCCCGCAGGGGCACAGCATATTATTTTTCGAGTCTACGGGCTCACCGGCAGGGACGCGGTGTACATCGATGATTGTGAATTGGTGGGCGAAGCAACCGGCGAACCCAGCTATCCCGGCATCAGCGGCACGGTCAAGGATGCGGCCGGCAAACCCGTTGCCGGCGCCGTGGTGTTCTTGAACGGTAATGCAAAGGCTCAAGAGTTCGCTAATTCCTCCGCGGTCACCGATTCCAGCGGAAACTTCACGGTTTGCGTCAAGGAGAATGGCGATTACTACGCCGTGGCGTGGAAGGCCGGGTACAGTCTCAGCACCGAAACCAAGGTGAGTCTCGCCTCGGGTAATCTCAAAGCCTTCAATCCCACCATCACCCAGGGGGCGGGCGGACGCAATTTGGCCATCTCAACCGCCGTCCGGGCCACCACCGTGGGGGTGACGCAAGTGGGTACGCTGAACGATCCTCAGTTCAAGCCGGAGTATGTGTTCGACGGCAACAGTATCAGCACCCGCTATTACAACAATGTCGGTGCTGAGCCAGCCAAGGACCGCTGGATCTATGTCGACCTGGATCCCGCCGGCAAAAAGAGCTTCGCCGTGCGCGAGTTTGTCCTTACCTGGCTGGGCGTAACCCAGAATACTCAGGGTTGGCCCGGTTTGGGCGACGTGGCGGCAAAGAGTTTTGCCCTAGAATATACCACTGGTGACCCGGCAACCGAGGCCAACTGGGCTTCAAAGGTCGCGTTTTCCGTAACAGACGCCCCGGCGACGTTTGAACCGGTGGTTATCCGGCTCGACGCGCCGATTACGGCGCGGGCCATTCGATTCCATGTTACCGACGGCGGCTTTGGGCCGACGGAAGTTGCGGTAAATGCCGACACGCTTTCTCGAGGCACGCTCGCGGGGGTCGTGAAGGACACTACCGGTGCTCCGATCGCCGGGGTCCGCGTGGTCACCTGGCGCCCGACCCATATCCAAAGCGATCCGGACATCTACGGTGCGGGCAATGCGGTGCCATTCGTGGTCTATGATGAAACGGTGAATGGCACGCCCTACGACATTCCCGTGTCCAAGAGCATCGAACAAACCTATATTACCGACGCGCAGGGCCGTTACACATTCGACGTCCATCCGGGCCGATCGATCCGGGTAAGTGCTCTGGCCGAGGGATTTGCCTATGACACGGCCGCGGTTACGCCGCCCGCCGACGGGGCGACGGCCACGCAGGATTTGGTCATCGGGAAGTCGGTCGTGCTTTCCGGTGTGATCCGGAATGCCTCCGGTCCGCTGGCCAACGCCCTGGTTCAGGTGGGCCCCGCGGGCAGCAAATATGTGGTCATCACCCGCGCGGATGGGGCGTACAGTTTCAGTGTGGGAGCCGGAACTCACGAGTTGTTTGCTGATGCCCCGGGCTATGCGGCAAATACGCAGTCGGTGACCTTGACAGCCAATGCGGCGAAAGATGTCACGCTCATCGCCGCGACGGAAGCAGAGGCGGTGAACGCCACCTTTGATGCCAATATCTCCGGTTGGGAAGTAGCCACCTATGATACCAATTGGGTGAACATTGGAACCGCCGCGGCGGCTGTTCGCGATACGACAGAGAACGCGACTCCCGGTGGCTCTGGCAGTGCCGTGATTGAAGACAAGAACATTTTCGCGGCCGATGGCACCACGGAACTCCCGGTGGGTTATCGGTTACTGCAACGGACCTCGGCGCAGCGGATCGCTGTGCAGTCCGGCAAGGCCTACAGCGTCTATTTCAAGGTCAAGGCCGAGAACTGGGTCACTCCCGAGCATCGTGATGCGGTCCTTTATCAAGTCGTCTGGAGAAATGCCGCCGGCAAAGTCGTTGGCAGCATCCTCTCCCATCCTCATTGGCTGTATCCGCAGCCCTTTTGGTATATCTGTGATCGCGGTCATCTGGAAGGTGCCGACGACTCCATTACCTTGGCCCGACTGAGTCCACCGACTGGAGCGGCGACTCTCGACGTGCGGATCGGCTGGGTGCGCAATCAAAGCGCCACCAATCCTGACACCCTGGTCTCGGCGAACCCGGAAGGTTCACTCCTTTATGTGGATGATCTCGTGGTGGATGCCGTGGCGGTGGCCACCAAGGCTGAGCCAACAATCTCAATTGCTCGCGATGGCGCGAATCTCAAGATCACCTACGTCGGGACGCTCGAATTCTCTGCCAATGTCACGGGTGAATGGACGCCGGTCGCGGGTGCCACCAGTCCCCATCCGGTGACACCGTCGCTTCCGAATATTTATTACCGGACGCGGCGTTAAGTCGGTTCGAAAGATCGGAACAGGATGCGAAAGGGGCTGGAGTTTTACTCCGGCCTCTTTTTTCTGGGAAGTGGAGAAGTGAACTACGGCTCAGTCCACCTATGCCTCAGGTCTAAGCGCTCACTCACGCGGCGTCGAAACAACCAAGCCCGGTGAGGGCTCCGGGCCTGCGTACAAACCTGATTCGGCAGGGCCTCAACAACCGCCGGAGGTGCAGTAGAAGACCCGCTCCCTACCGTCAGGACCAAAATCACCGCCAACCGTGTCCCCAGCCATGAATGCTTTCGCACGGGCTCCACTGCCAGCTCCACCGCTGAGAGTGAACGCTGGCTCACTGGTGTACCCCGATCCTCCAGAGGTTACCGTAATGCCGCACACGATACCTGCAGTGATCGAAGCAACCTCAGTCCCCCGAAGCACCTCCTCCCAAGACTACCTCGCGTCCTTGGCCAAATCGCGGATACCCAATAGCCTTTCCCCAAAAGATGTCCCTACCCCTGCCCCTGCCCCGAACCTCTCGGCGTGCCTTTCTCCGGTCCGGATTGAGCGCGGCCACCGGCGCCTCGCTCGCTTCGGTCGCTTCGATCGGATTCCCGAGCATCCTGGCCGCGGACTCCACCGTCCTTGGGCAGGGAGGTTTCCGCTACCGGGTGGTTCCCGGATGGGGGGACCTCGGGCCTTCGACACCGGTCAATGACT
>CAMATE010000324.1 GCA_945861075.1 Akkermansia muciniphila | reverse complement strand
GAGAACCCCATGAATCCACAGCATCCAACCGATCCGGCTCAAGATCTCCAGGCTCGGCTCGATCGACTCGAGTCTCTCCACCGCACCGCCCAGCGGGTGTATTCAACGCTCGAACTGGGCGAGTCACTCAAGATCCTGCTCGATGAAGCCGTGCGCCTGATGAATGCCAACTCGGGATCCATTTGCCTCATCAACCCGACCAGCGGCTTCCTCGAAATTGAGGCCACTTGCGGTCTGCCCGGGCACGCTCAACGCCTGCGCCTGCGGCTGGGTGAAGGCATCACCGGTGAAGTGGCCCGCTTGGGACGCTCACTGCGCATCGATGACGTCTCCAAGGAGCGCCGGTACGTGCCCTTGCGAGATGGAGTGAGTTCAGAACTGGCGGTTCCCTTGCGCGTGGGCGGGGAAGTCCGCGGGGTGATCAATGTCGATTCCGACCGACTCAACGCCTTCTCCACCCAACAGCAAACCCTCCTCGAAGACCTCGCCTCGCTGGCATCCCCGGCCATCCGCAATACATGGCTGTATGAATCGGCACGCCAACGGGCCGGTTTGCTGGAATCGCTCCTCAAGGTGGGGCAACTCATCAACTCAACCCTCTCGGTGGACGACGCCCTCACGGTCATCACCCGTGAGGCCAGGGTCCTGATGCGGGCCAAGATGTGTTCGCTGATGATGGTGGATTCCACAGGAGAATGGCTGGATTTGCGGGCCCATGACGGTGCTGGCAAGGCCTATGCGTCAAAACCACGGGTCAGCCTCTCGGAAAGCGTGGTCGGCATCGTGGCCCGTCGCCGAAAGCCGCTCCAAATCGAGAACGTCCAGATTTCCGGCCGCTATCAAAACGTGGGTGTGGCTCGCCGCGAGGGACTGGTCTCTCTCCTCAGCGTGCCTTTGCTCTTCTCGGGAAAAGCCATCGGCACGCTCAACATCTATTCGGGAGAACCTCACCTCTTCTCCGACGAAGAAGTCCGCACCCTTTCGGCCTATGCCGAACTGTCGGCCTTGGCGCTCGAAAAAGCCCGCCTCTACGACCGCATCGTTTCGGTGGAAGAAGCCCTGCGCCAGAGCGAACGCCTCAGTGCCCTGGGCTTGTTGGCGGCCGAAATCGCCCACGAAATCCGCAATCCGCTGACGGTGATGAAAATGCTCCATCACTCGCTGGATTTGCACTTCGGCCCTGGTGATCCGCGCCAAACGGATGTCCGCATCATGGGCGAGAAAATGGATCACCTGAACCGCATCGTGGATCGGGTGTTGGACTTTGCCCGAGGAGCCGAGCCTCGCCCCGAAGAGGTCAACGTGAACCAAGTTCTGGACGACTTGCTCATGCTGACCCGGGTCAAACTGCGTTCCGCAGGCATCGAACTGGATCGGGAACTGGATTCGAATCTACCGCTCTTGATGGCCGATGCCACCCAGTTGGAACAAGCCTTCCTGAACCTCACCCTCAATGCCGTCGAAGCCATGCCTGAGGGCGGGCAGTTGAGCATTCGATCCCGGGCCTTGCCACTGGTTCGAAAAGGGCCCGCGACCCATGTGCTGGTGCGCTTTCGAGACAGCGGTGTTGGGATGACGCGAGAACAAGCCCAGAACCTCTTTTCGTCCTTGCTGCAAAGTTCCAAGCCCCGCGGCAACGGCCTCGGCATGGCCATTGTCGCGCGCGTGGTCGAAACCCACCGGGGACAGGCACGTGTCCGATCCAGTCCCGGCCGGGGCACGACCATTAGCCTGATCTTCCCGGTCTCGCGCTGAAGAACGCTCCTCAACCGCGCTCAGACCGAGGGCGCAGCCTCTGGTTCAAATCGACTGGCTGAAGAGGCTCGCTACGGGTTTGCCCACGCCGTCGCGGGTGGCGTAGAACGGGCGCTTTTCAATTTCGTAGGAAAGCTTGGGCGAGATCCCCATCGCGCGGTACAGCGTGGCATGGAGGTCTTCGATGACCACGCGGTCCCGGATCGTCTTGCAGGGACGCTCGTCGGCGGTCACACCGTGGAGGTGACCGCGCTTCATGCCGCCACCGAAGAGCAGCACGCTGCCGGCATCGGTGAAATGCCGGTGCATGCCGTAGTTGACCGGTGAATCGATGCGCTGAGGCACCGGCACCTGATCTTGAATGGGTTTGTCCGGCTTGCCTTCTTGCATCATGTCGCGGCTGAACTCGCTGGCCACGACCACCAGTGTCCGGTCGAGCATGCCGCGCTCCTCCAAATCGAGGACCAACTGCGAGATCGCCCCGTCGATGGCCATCTTCATATGAACGAGCTTCTCATGCCCGCGTTCATGCGTGTCCCAGTTGAGGAACGGGATGTACTCGGTCGTGACTTCGATGTAGCGGGCACCCGCCTCGGCCAAGCGCCGGGCCAAGAGGCACCCCAAGCCAAAGCGCTGGAGATTGGCCTTTTCGTAAATTCCCTCCCGGGTCCGGTCGCCGCCCAATCGGCGGCTGAAATCCCAGCCTCCAGGCGCGTATTTGGCGATGGTCTCTGGAGACTCCAGAGTCAAATCGAAGGCCTTGGCCGAAGGCGAGGCCAGCAGGCGATGGGCGTTGTCGAGCGAGCGCAGCAACGATTCCTTCTGGTACCCACTGCCCAACTGCCCCACCGGGGATGCCTCCACCAGCCGACGATAGAAACGGTCCCGGTTCTCAAAGCGGGACGGGCTCATTCCCTGAGGCGGCGTCACCACATCCTTGGCGGCGTCGGGGAACGGCACGTTGAAAGGACCGAACTCACTGCCCAGGAAACCAGCCGAAGTGAAGGCCTTGAGTTCCTCGCCTTCGCCGACATCCAGACGCTGACCAATATTGATGAAGGCCGGCACTGCGGGGTTCTTGGGCCCCAATGTGCGCGACATCATGGCTCCGATATGCGGGCAGGCCACCGACTGCGGCGGGGCGTATCCCGTGTGCCAGTGGAACTGATGCCGCGAATGGAGGATGAATCCCAGGTCACCGGCCGTGTAGGTTCGGATGAGGGTGCCGCGATCCATCACCTTGGCCACCTTCTCCAATCCCTCGCTAATCCGAATGCCATCCACGGCCGTCGGAATGGAGGGGAAGGTCGAAAGGACCGTGTTGGGGTTCATGCCCTTTTCGTAGGGCGTATAGCGCTTGGGATCGAAAGTCTCGGTGGAGGCCATGCCGCCGCCCATCCACAGCACGATGATCGTGTCGGCCGTGGCCGTGGGCCTC
>CAMATE010000323.1 GCA_945861075.1 Akkermansia muciniphila | reverse complement strand
TATTGGGCTGAGGGCTCCGACCGCCGCATCCTCTACGCCAATGATCACTTCCTCCACGCCATCGATGCGGTGACGGGACGGCGCATTCCTGAATTTGGTGAGGAGGGTTCCATCGACTTGAAGCAGGAGCTCGGGCGCGATGCTTCGGGCCTGTCCCTTCAGGCCACGACGCCTGGAGTGGTCTTCAAAGATCTCCTCATCATGGGCATGCGGCTGGGAGAAGGCCCCGCTCCGGCGGCTCCGGGCCCGATCCGCGCATTCAACATCCGGACCGGCAAGCTTGTCTGGCGCTTCAACACCATTCCGCAACCCGGTGAGCCCGGTCATGAAACCTGGCCGCCCGAAGCGTACCGCTACATCGGCGGCGCCAATGTGTGGACTGGCTTCGCCCTCGATGAGGCCCGGGGGATCGTGTTCTGCCCGACGGGTTCGGCGGCGTTCGATTTCTGGGGAGGCAACCGGATGGGAGAAAACCTTTACGCCAATTGCCTCATCGCCCTCGATGCCCAGACCGGCCAGCGGCTCTGGCATTTTCAGTTTGTTCATCACGACCTCTGGGATCGGGACCTGCCGGCTCCGCCCAACCTGTTGACCGTGACCCATCAAGGGAAACGCATCGATGCAGTGGCCCAAGTGACCAAGTCAGGCCATGTCTTCGTGTTCGATCGCCAGACGGGTCGGCCCTTATTCCCGATCCAGGAGATCCCGGTTCCCAGCTCCGATCTTTCCGGGGAATCGGCTTGGCCTACGCAGCCAGTGCCGTTGCGTCCGCCGCCTTTCTCGCGGCAACTCTTCACCCACAATGAGATCACCGACATCTCACCCGGATCCCATCGGCAGGTCTTGGAACGGTTTTCGCGGATCCGGCCGCATGCGCCGTTCCAACCGCCCAGCCGCGAGGGATCCATCGTCTTCCCGGGCTTCGACGGAGGCGCGGAATGGGGCGGTGCGGCGACGGATCCGGATGGCGTTCTCTACGTCAACGGCAACGAGATGCCGTGGATCCTGACCATGGTGGAAACCCGCCGTAAGGAAGGGGAATCGGCGGCCTCAGGTGCGGCATTGTTTCAGCAGATTTGTGCGGTGTGTCACGGCTCGGAACGGCAAGGCAATCCGGGCCAGAATGTGCCGTCGTTGGTCGGGGTCGAAAAGCGTCTCCAAGCCGATGACCTGCTGAAGTTGCTTCAGACGGGCAAAGGCGTGATGCCCGCCTTTGATTTTCTGACCGAAGGCCAACGGACGCGTCTGGTGGCCTTCCTTCGAGGTGAAGCGGAGCCGGCAGCGGCCGAGGTGGCGTCCGCCGGTGACGGGCGGTCTGGAGGGGCCGTTGGGCCCGATGCCCTGGGGCTCATCCCGTATTCCATGACCGGCTACAACCGTTGGCTCGACACCAATGGCTATCCCGCCGTCAAGCCGCCGTGGGGAACCCTCAATGCCATCGACCTCAATACCGGCTCCATCCGCTGGAAGGTTCCGCTCGGTGAGTTCAAGGAATTGACCGCGCAAGGAGTGCCGCCCACCGGCACCGAAAACTACGGCGGCCCGTTGGTCACGGCCGGAGGGTTGGTCTTCATCGCGGCCAGTCGGGATGCCCATTTGCGAGCCTTCGACCGCAAGACAGGGCAGGAACTCTGGAAGGCCCCGCTTCCCGCCGGTGGCTATGCCACGCCGGCGACCTACTCGGTGGGTGGGCGGCAGTACGTGGTGATTGCCTGTGGCGGCGGCAAGATGGGCACGCCCAGCGGCGATGCCTATGTGGCCTTCGCCTTGCCGGTGCCTCGTTGAGCGGTGGTTCCCGGCGGAACGAGGCCGCGGCTCAATCGCTGGGCCGTCACGGACTGGGCTCCCAACGATCGGCGTAAGGTTTCGCGGACCACGGCGTGGCGCAGCTTTCGGCTGCAAGAAAAGATGTCCACGGCAGCATAGCCGTGTTCGGGCCAAGTGTGGATGGTCACATGGCTCTCGGCGATGACCACCACGCCGCTCACTCCCCAGGGGCTGAACTCGTGGAAGACGGGTTTCACGATCGTCCCATTGGCGGCGGTGACGGCGGCCAACATCCGGTCCCGGATGGTCCGCACCCGGCTCAAGACCTCAGCGTCGCAACCGTGGAATTCGAGCAAGGTGTGCTGGCACAGGGCCTTCGGCGATGGACGGCTTTTCGGGTGGATCGGGGCAATGGGGTTCATGTCAGGCCGTGGTCTGAAGCTGTTGGAAGACCGCATCGGCGGCGCGGAGGCCTCGGATGTAGGCCTCTTCGAAAAGGGAGATACCGGACATGTCGGAGTGGGCAAAGTGCACCACGCCGTCGCGGTGGGTCATGGTGCTGAGGCGGTGGCCCCACAGGAATCCCGGTGACGGCGCGATCATCCCGTGGCCCCAGACTTGGACATCCAAGCGTTCGATTCGGCGTCGGAGATCCGGGTGGGCCACCGAGAGGTCGGCGAGTGTGAGATCGCTCCAATGCGCCCAGTCGGCCTTCAGCGCCTCGCCTCGGGCCGTCGATGGGTCCGCATGGTCCAACGGTCGGTAATAAGTCAGCACGGTCCCGTTCGGACGCGGGTGCAAGCTTTGGTGGCCCGCATGCACGTAGCCGAGCCCAGGCGATCCATCGATGACGTTGTCCCAGCACAGCGGCATGCCCTGGGAATCGGGCCGGGAATTCAGGGTTAAATTGGCCACCATCCAAGGCGGGTACTGGGCTGCAGAATCGGGCGGAAGGCCGCGGAGCCTCCGGTACACGAACCGCGGCGTGGCCACGATGAGTGCCCGGCATTCCATGCGCAGGGAGCGTCCGAGGGTTGCATCGAAGACGTCGATTTCGGCTCCGTGATCATCGGGCCGAATGCCGAAGACAGCGTGCCGGGTGCGGATCTGGGCGGGCGCGACTTGCTCCCGCAGGCGCGCCGCCAGCCAACCGTTGCCTTCAGGCCAGGTGAGCACCGAGTGGCTCGGTGCGTTGGCTGCGACCCCGGATCGCGCGGCGAAGTAATGGATTCCAGCCCAAGCGCTGACCTGGGCGATGCCGGTTCCGAAATCGTCGCGGCAGCAATAGTTCACATACCGGCGGAGGGGCGCGGCGCGAAATCCTTCGCGGTCCATCCACTGGGCCATGGTGATGCGGTCCAATGCCAGCAGGCTGGGATCCCGGGAACTTCGGTCCACGGGGATCGCAAAGGCCGGAAGACCGTCGGAACCGAGGCT
>CAMATE010000322.1 GCA_945861075.1 Akkermansia muciniphila | reverse complement strand
GAGGGGCGCCGATCGGTCAGTGGCAGGGAGGCGGTCTGCGGTGGAGGCAAGGAAACTTTTCATGACTCGGGCGGGTGGACGTTGCGTGCAAGATCGGGTTGTTGAAGTGAGGATGCCACGAGCCGCAGAAGCCGGAATTCAGACGCAAGTCCCGACGTCGCTAAAGGATCCCAGTACCCCGTCTGAGCACAGACGAACACCCCACTAGAAACACAGCAGGGCCGAGCCCCTGGGAGCCCGGCGCTGGTTGCAGGTGAAACGGTCAACCTTGTGGGCACTGGGTCTCGACCCACCGCACGGCATGGTGGAGCAATGAAATGGCATCACGAATCTGCAACTTCTGTTTGATGCGCCCCCGGTGGACGTCAACCGTCTTCGGGCTCAGGTGGAGCGTGCCGGCAATTTCCTTGGTGCTTTTGCCATTGCCAATGTGCTGGAAAACCTCGAACTCCCGATCCGACAATTTCTCGATCGGCGAATTCGAACCCCGCGGACGGCGACCAATGGCCGCGTCCACCAAACGAGCCGATATCTGCGGGCTGACAAAAGATCCCCCGATCAAAACCGAACGGATGACCTCCATCAACTTCTCCGGACTGGCCTCCTTCATCAGGTAGCCCCGGGCTCCACTGCGCAGGGCCCGTTCGGCATAGAAGGTTTCATCATGCATCGAGAGCACCAGAATCGGCAGAGCCGGAAGCACTGCGTGGATATCCTTCAAAAACTCAATGCCATTGCGCCCCGGAATCGACATGTCGGTGATCATCATGTCGGGACGGGTCGACTGGATGTTGGAGATGGCTTCGGCCGGCGATCCCACGGCTCCGCAAACCTCTAGGTCGTCTTCCCGATTGATCAAACTGATGAGGCCTTCACGGGTCACGGGATGGCCCTCCACCAGAAATATGCGATGCTTTCGTATCGACGATTCGGTGGCAGACCGGGTGCGAGTGCGCCGGGTGGCGTGTTTGGCACGACGAGGAGAATTCGATGGGGGGGTGCTCATGGTTCTTAGGGGTCCTGGGCAAGATCACCTGGCCGACGGACCCGGGTTCCTACAGACGCTGCCGCCTGCGGGTGATCAGCTTACCTATGAAGCTGGAGTCGTCGTCCTGATTCATCGATAGGGGATTCCCGCATCTCCACGACTTCACCGATCCCGGACTGGGGTCCGCAAACACTCTGACTTCAAATCATCCCCATCCCTACTGGCCTATTGCGCGGGAGCCGATTCACGGCAAAACGGGCTCATTCCCGTTGAAGTCCAAAACCCTTGCGGCGCGGCGCCAATGCCTTCCCTTTACCAAAGGGCCCGGATGCTGCAGTTTCAATTTCGTTGAAATTGGAGATCTTCACTCTGTGTGACTCCGCCGTCGATTACGGTGGCAAAGTCTGCATCCTCGGCGCGTTCGACTCGGTGAACTCCGGCGAAGCACCCCACACATTGCCTCACTGTGCGGTGGTAGCCCGTTTGCGATTCCACCGGATCGAAGAGGGCAACCACAAGTTGCGGGTCACCTTCGCCGATCAGGACGGCAAAATGATCATGCCCAACGTGGATGCCCAGGTTGGGGTTCGATTCACTGAAAAGTCCCAGAGCGCCACTTTCAACCTCGTGATGCAAATCAATGGGTTGAAGTTGGATCAGTTCGGAGAATACACAGTGGATCTGGCCGTGGATGGAGTCCACCAAGGATCCATACCACTTTACTTCGCACGGCCTGCAAGTTCGGAGCCCAATGCCTGATCCGCGATTGTAGGGCTAAAACCGCTGATCCCTCACCCAGTGCTTCGGGGAAACAAGAGTGGGTCAGAAAAAATCTGGCGGAGAGGGAGGGATTCGAACCCCCGGTAGGGATTAGCTACGCACGCTTTCCAGGCGTGTGCCTTAAACCACTCAGCCACCTCTCCGCCTCGAAGGCTCGAGACCATGCCCGAGCGGGCCGGTACATCGCAATGGATTTTCAAATCTTTCGCGCTTTGGGCAACGACTTATAAAAACCCTGCGCTCCAAGCCTAGCCGGCTCTGCTCCTCAGGGACGATGCCAATGGATCGATCGGTATCAGCTCACGGCGTATTGGGCGAGAACCACCGGAACCGGAATCCGTCGGCATCGGTTCCGCCGGTGATGGCTTGCAAGGTCCAGTACTTTGCCACCGCCTCGAAGGGGGGCAGGAGCTTGAAGTTGGCCCAGGATTCGACCGTTTGAACCATTTCCAAACTCGTCGTCCCCGGAGGCATGACCTTCGACAGGGATTCGGAGGCCCGCAGGGTTTCCCAGGTGGCGCGCAGCTCCGTCTGGGGTTGGGAAAAACCGAACATGCCCCGCTGCGATCCCCCGGCCCCGCTGGCTGCTTCCACCAATCCGGGAACAACCGGAGTCCCTCGCGTGGCCGCAGCCAAATAGGTATCCATGGCGGCTGCATCGCTGGCGATGACGACATGGTTGGAACTCGTCGTCATCTGGAAGGCATTTTGCGGTCCACCCTTTCCGCCCACGGTGGCCACGATGACCTTGCGATCCCCAGCTCCGGTTCGTTGTGAGAATTCCAGCGCGCCCGCCTGCATGTGGACCAGCGCTTCCAAAGCCTTCCACCCACCCACCAAACGACTCGGGTTCGGTGAGCCAATCATTTGGATGCGTCCTGGGTTGCTCAGTTGAATCAAATTGGTCCCCGTCGGAGCCAGCGTGATGCTGATGAAGTCATTGCCCAGGGCTCCCATCAAATCGCGCTGCAAGTTGAAGTTTGGATCAAACACCTGCCCCGCTGATTCCACCGTGATACGCGCCAGATCCGAGAGCTGCGGTGAGATGCGCTTCAGTGAGGCTTCGAGGGCTTTCCAACCACCGGGACCATCAATCCGCCAGCGTTGGAAGGAGGCCACATCAGCCGGAACTCCTTCGAGCAAACCGGCCTCCAAAGGCAAGATCTCCATCACCTGGGTCAATCCCACGCGCTCAGTGGCCGGGACTTCCATGGCCAACTCGGTGAGCCAACCTGAGCTTGTATTCTGAATCGCGCCACCGATCGACTTGATGGAAGTGAGACCGGTGGCCGGAACCACCTTGGCCGGATCAGCCCCCAGCAACGAAAGCATTCCAAACACACCCTCCAGACGCGGTGACAATCGCTGATACACCGAAGCCACATCCACGTAGAACCAAGCCGGGCGGTCCTTCAGTGTGGAATTCCACAAACGGCTGAAGGACGGCTTGGTGATCAACCCCGGAGTCCCATTGGTGGCAGTCAACCGCGGCAGTGCATTGGAAAT
>CAMATE010000321.1 GCA_945861075.1 Akkermansia muciniphila | reverse complement strand
CCGCGTTTCGGCCTGATGCGCGCCAAGGAGTTCCTCATGAAGGACGCCTATTCCTTCGACGCCACCGATGCGGGTGCGATGACGAGCTACCACAAGATGTACGACGCCTACACCCGCATCTTCGCCCGTTGCGGTTTGCAGGCCTTCCCCGTCGAGGCCGACACCGGCGTCATCGGCGGTAATTACTCGCACGAGTTCATGGTGCCAGCGGAGACCGGCGAGAACGACGTGGTTTACTGTGAGTCTGGCAAGTACGCGGCCAACATCGAGAAGGCGGTCAGCCGTGGGCCCGCCGAAGCGACCCCTTCGGAATCGACCGGAGCGGCGCCCGAGAAGTTTGCCACCCCGGGCGTGGTCACCATTGAAGCCCTCGCGGCTTCCCCTTACGCGGTTTCGGCTCGGCACCAAATCAAGACCCTGGTGTTTGTCGCGGATTCCAAGCCCATCCTGGTGCTCATCCGGGGCGACGACTCGCTCAATGAGGCCAAGCTCATGGCCAAGACCGGTGCGGTCCAAGTGCGTCAGGCGACCGCCGACGAGATTGTCGATTTGCTCGGTGCCCGCCCGGGTTCCTTGGGCGCGGTCAGTGCCACCCTCAAGACGCCTGCGGTGCCGGTGTATGCCGACGAAGCCCTGCGCGGGGCCCGGGGCATGACCACCGGAGCCAACGAAGACGGGTTCCATCTGCGCCATGTTGAGGTGGATCGCGATCTGAAGGTCACGGCCTGGTACGACCTCCGCACCGTCAAGGTGGGTGAATTGTGCGTGGAGACCCAGCAACCGCTGAAGATCCGCCGCGCCATCGAAGTGGGCCACGTCTTCAAGCTGGGCACCAAGTATTCTGAGAAGCTCAACGCGACCTTCCTGTCCGAGGACGGTTCTCGTCATCCGGCGGTGATGGGTTGCTACGGCATTGGCGTGACCCGGACGCTTCAGGCGGTCATCGAGCAGTGCAATGACAAGGACGGCATTCGTTGGCCGGTGAGCGTGGCCCCCTTCACGGTGTGCATCACGCCCCTCACGGTGGCCCCTGAAAGTCAGCCGATGACGTTGGCCCGTGAACTGGCGGCCACGCTGGAGGCAGCCGGCATCGAGGCGATCTTGGACGACCGCGATGAGCGTCCGGGCGTGAAGTTCAAGGACAGCGAATTGGTGGGATTCCCGCTCCGGGTGAACCTCGGCGAGAAGTCGCTGGCCAAGGGCGAGATCGAGCTCAAGCCGCGTGGCGGCACGATGCGCATGGTGCCCATCGCGGACGCCGCCGCCGAGGTGATCGCTTGGGTTCGTGCCGAATCCGCCCGACTTCAGGGTTGAGGAGTTTGGGTTGAGGGGGTTTGGGTTGAGGGGGTTTGGGTTGAGGGGGTTTGGGTTGAGGGGTTCGAGCCCGTCTTCCCCTGCGGGCGTTTGAATTGTGAAGTCCCGATCTGGGGCTGGACCCGGATTGAAACGGGTTCAGCAACTGGTCGGGACTTCCTGCAACACCTCCACGCAGTGAGGAATGGCCTGAACCACGAAGCTCAGGCATTCCACAGCACCCTTGGGTTTGCCTGGCAGGCAAATCACCAGCGTGTGATCGACCACGGCAGCCAAATTGCGGGACAAGATGGCGTTGGGGGTGAACTTCAGGCTCTCCATGCGCATTTGCTCACCGAAGCCGGGCAGTTCTCGGACGGCGATTTGACGCACCGCCTCTGGGGTGACATCCCGCAATGCGACACCGGTGCCACCGGTGGTCAGCACCAGTGAGCAACCTTTGCCGATGAGCGAACGGATCGCCCGCTGGATGTCCTGGATCTCGTCGGGCACCAGGACACTCTCGAGAACGTTCCATCCGTAGCCCGCGGAAGCTTCCTGAAGGGCGGGTCCCCCCAGATCGTCGTAAAGTCCCTTCGAGGCCCGATCGGAAACGGTGATGATGCCCACGTTGAGTTGCATGGGGAGATGAAAGCCGGACCGGGCCAACCTCGCAGCACCAGAATCGTGGGTAGCAGGAACCGTCAAACCCGCTTCGAAGCAGGACCGAGCGGGTTGCGCAGTTCCTGAACCATCACCAGTGCGAGCGCCAAGGCGTCCGCCGCGTCCGCATCGGGTGTTTCGGCCAACGCGAGTTGCCGTTGCACCATCTTGGCGACAGCGATCTTTTGCGCGGCTCCATAGCCCACCATCGCCAGCTTTACTTTTCTTGGGGAGATCTCGTGGATCTCGATTCCGGTTCGTGCCACGGCGGCGAGCGCGGCTCCACGAGCCTCTCCCATGATGAGGGCCGTCTGAAGGTTTTGGGCGAAAAACAGGCCTTCGCAGGCGCAGAGGGCCGGGGGATGGCGTTGGACCACTTCGGTCAGGATGCGACCGATTTCGCCCAGACAGCGGGAGCGCTCCCAGGATTTCGGACAATGGATGGTCCCGGCCTCAACAAAGATAGGGCTTTGGGCTCCAATCTGGATCACGCCCCAGCCTGTCCCTCGCAAGGATGGGTCAATGCCCAGCACCCGAGAGCCTTCAGGGAGGTGCAATCCGGATTCGGGCAGCCCTGGAGATGTGCCCGAGGCGGTGGGTGCGCGACCGGAAAGCCGGGCTTCCATGGCGGCGAATTGTTTGGGGCTGACACCCATGGGATCAGTTTGTCTTGGAGCGTCTGCGGGTGGTGGGTTTCGGGGGGGTGGTCGTGCACTCGCCCAGCCAATCCAGATACTTTTCCGAGCCTGCCACAATGGGCAGCACGACGAACTGAGGGGTGTCGTAAGGGTGGTGGGCGATCACCAACGCTTCGAGTTGGGGCAATTGTTGGGAACGGGTCTTGAACACCACCCGCCATTCCTTCTCGGACTCCACCACGCCTTGCCAGCGGTAGATGGATTCCACCGGTCCGCAGATCTGGGCGCAGGCGGCGAGCCCCGACTCCACGGCCAGTCGGCTCAACTTCACGGCTAGCGGTCTACGGGGCACGGTCACCCAGACGGTGAAGAAGGATCGGGAGCTCTTCATTTCGTGTCTTCATCAGCGTGTCCTCCCGTTGGGTTGAGTTCAAAGAGGTATTGCGTTCTAAAAATATGATCATACACTCATAAAAAGAAAAAAGACTCTCCGCATCGAATTCAAATCATCATGACCACCGAGAAAATCATTCGTGTGCTGGCCGGATCGATGGTCCTGATCAGCGTTGCCTTGGCGCACTTCGTCAGCCAGCGCTGGTTGCTGATGACCTGCTTTGTGGGGGTGAATCTCATCCAGTCGGCACTCACCGGATTCTGTCCGGCGGGGATCGTTCTCAAGAAAATGGGG
>CAMATE010000320.1 GCA_945861075.1 Akkermansia muciniphila | reverse complement strand
TCATTCGGCCCGCAGGCTCAATCCACAGCACCGTCTCCGATCGCGCTAGCTCCAGGATGCGACTTGGACGGGTCTTGCCACCCAGAAAGATACCGAAGGCGGTCTCGGTGCGGTGGACGGGCCCGCTGAACTGGCGCAGCGCTGAAATCAATGCAGCGGGCGGGGTCTGAGGTCTGAGCAGCAGGCGGATGTTTCGGGGGACTCGGGGCTCGGCGGCCATCGCGGCGGTCAGGCGGCGGTCCATTCGCCATTCGGGTTGGTATTCGCCCAGCCACCGGACGAACGGAATGGCCCGGATCTCCGCCGCTGAGGCCGCGTCGAGGTGGCAAACAAAGGAGTCGTCCGGAACCGGGTTCAGCAGGCGCAGCCGTTTGGACTGCAGGGTTTCACGGTGTTCGGCTGAGAGGGGGCCCTCCAACTGGATGAGGAACAGGCCAGAGACGGGAGGTTTTCCGGCCGTCACGGCGGCGGCCCGAGCTTTGGAATTGGGTGCAGGCGGGGTGGTGACCGTGGAATTGCGCAGTCGGATGAACCGGGCGTCTTGCGCGGTGGCGGAGATGAGACAGCTCAACGCCACGACAAAGCCCGCGATCCATCCACGGAGAAGCATGAACTGAAGACTAGACGTTGATCTGTCGGTTCACAAGGCGCTGTCGGGCACCCCATGAGCTAAAACTCCTGACGTTCCAAAAAACTTTGGGGTCGATCGAGTGCGGATCGCCGGTAGAAGCGTAGGCGCTCTCCAAGGCCCCAGCGGCATATCAAATGCTACCCGGAATGAGCATCGGTTTTGCCCCTGTTGGTTCTGCTGGTTCCGATTCTCAAACATCCCAATGAAACCTTTTGTCAAAGGAGACCTGGACGGCTTTTTCGCCCTGGGCCTCGACAGTCTGGTGAACCTGCTGCTGATGACGGGCTTCTGCCTGGGACTGCTGGGGTTTTCCCCGGAATTGTACTTCGGTCGCATCCTTCCGGCTTCGGCGGTCGGACTGGTCTTCGGGAACCTCATGTACGCCCGCCAAGCCTTGCGATTGGCGGCTCGGGAGGGGCGGGATGATGTCTGTGCGCTGCCCTACGGCTTCAATCTGGTCACGGTGATTATCTATTCGCTGCTGGTCATGTACCCCGCGCAGCAAATGGCCCTCGCTCAGGGCCTGCCCAAACCCAAGGCCGACGAGATCGCTTGGTTGGCCGGAATCGCCGCCTGCGTGGGATCGGGCCTGATCGAGTTCGCGGGTTCGTTCTTCTTGCACCACCTGCGACGCGTCACACCGTTGGCCGCGCTATTGGCTGCACTGGCCGGCATTGGTGTATTTTTCATCGCCATGGATTTTCTGTTCCGGGCCTGGGTTTATCCGCTCATCGGCATGGGAACCTTGGCCATTGCCTTGGTGGTCTATTATGGTGGCTACCGTTTTAAAGGCGGTATCCCGGGCGGACTGGTGATTGTTTCGTTGGGAACCCTCGGAGCCTGGGGGCTGAACTGGGCGGGATTGCCCTCGCCAGCACCGGCCTATCCGCTGAACTTGAGTCATCTCGGGCTGCACCTTCCGGTGCCGGCGTTGAAAGCGCTTCGGGACAGCCTGCCGTATCTCTTGCCCTTCTTCAGCATCATCTTGCCCATGGGCGTGGTGAACGTGGTGGGATCCATGCAGGTGCTGGGTTCGGCGGAGGCGGCGGGCGATCGCTACGAAACACGGCCCTCCTTGATCATCAATGGAGTGGGAACCCTGCTCTCGGCGGTGTTCGGGTCGCCGTATCCCACGACCCTCTACATCGGCCATCCCGGTTGGAAGGCCATTGGTTCTCGGGCGGGGTACTCGACCCTCAATGCCATTTTCGTGACCCTCGTTTGCCTGACCGGATCCCTGAGTCTTTTGGCCTGGTCCATTCCGATCGAGGCGGGCATGGCCATCCTGATCTGGATCGGCATTTCTATGGGAACTCAGGCGATGGATGCCATTCCGCGCCGACACATTCCGGCCGTCATCGTCGGCCTTTTTCCGGCCATCGCCGGGTATTGTGCTCTGGTAGCCAAGAACGTCATGGCCGGCGTCGGCGTCGGTACGGTGGCCAATCCCTTCCGACAGGAACTGCTCGATAGCATCCTCAAGGCGCGCAACTTCCATGCGGAGGGCATGTTCGCCCTCGAGCAGGGGTATTTCTTGAGTTGCCTCATCTTGTCCGCGGCGACTGTGTGCATCATCGACCAGAAGTTCCGCCAGGCGGCCGTGTGGTTCGCCGCGGGCGCGCTGCTGGCGGCCGTTGGTTTCATTCACAGCTTCGGATTTATCACCGCCGACATCGTTGGGGTGCTCAAGCCGGGCTGGAAATGGGTGATCGGCTACCTGGCCATGTCGGGCGTGATGCTCGCGGTGCCCGTGTTTATGGAAAAATCATCCCACGAAGCGGTTTGACCCCTCGGCGATCGCCAAGTCCAGGGACTCGGCCGCCACAAAGGCCCGCCACTCGGCCACCAGCGCCTGTTTTTTCTCCGGACTGAGCAGGGCGATTTCGATGCCGTTCAGGGCGATCCGCGCCAGCTCGGCTTTTGAAAAACCCAGCTCCTGATGGAGCGCAAAGTACTCCTCTTCCAATCGATTTCCGAAGAAGAAGGTGTCGTCGGAGTTGATGGTGACCGGCACGCCGGCGTCGAAGAGGGCTCGGATGGGATGGGCAGCCATGGAGGGGATTCCTTGCACAGCCAGCTTCACGTTGCTAATCGGGCAAACATCCAGGGTGATGCGCTGACGAGCCAGATGACGCACCAGTTCCGGATCCTCGATCGATCGCACCCCGTGCTCGATCCGGCGGACACCGAGGTTGTCGAGGATCCAGCGCACGAAGGGGGCGGGCATGAACTCGCCGGCGTGGGCCTTGGTTGACTTGCCGGCCGCTTGCGCGCGCTGCCAGACGTCGATGCTCCAAGTCTCCATCCGCCAGTACTCTGGTCCGTGCAGGTCGATGCCGGCGAGGTCGTCCCAGCCCAGCGCCGCCTCGATGAGCTCACCATGCATGGCATAGTCGTTGTGGCACATGCCGGCGAAGATCCGGACTTCCATTCCCGGAGGGGCCGCCTGACGGATGGCAGCTAAAATTTCCGGGCCGGAATCGTTCACCGCAGCCAGTCCGGGCAGGTGGATGCTGGTCTCGACATAGCGGGTGCCCTGTTCGGCACAAGTGGCCAAGACGATCTTGGCCGCATCGTGGTAGCGCTGGGCCGACGTGTAGAAGTTCATGCAGTACTCGTCGTACAGCCCCATGAACTGATCGAAGCTCGTGTACCGGAATTCCGGAGACCAGAAGGGCGGAGGAGCGCTGAAGCGTTC
>CAMATE010000319.1 GCA_945861075.1 Akkermansia muciniphila | reverse complement strand
CAGTTCGATGTTGGCGCCGGCATCCGCGTCGCCGAACTCAAGCAGGTCGTTCTGGCCGAAGTAGCCGCCACGGCTGCTCTTGACGGCACCCCGCCGGACCCAGCCCATCATGGTGAATTCGGTCATGTCATTCATTTGGAATGGAGTGCCGACATAGCCGGCCGAACCATTGAATCCACCACCCACGTTGGCGGCTTCGAATCCGGTGTAGATCGGCGGCTTCGGGCCATCCGCGCCCGCCTTCATGCCGGGGTTGTACGAGGCGGCGATGGAAGCGCCCGCCGTGCCGGTATTGGCGGCTGGAGGCACACTGGCCGGTGCGGTGTAGGTGCCTTCGTTCAGTCGGTAGTAGGCGATGGGAGCCTGGGCCAGAACGAGGCTCTGGTAGGTGGCGGCGGGGCTGGTGGCCGCGCCGTTGGCGTAGTGAGCAGAGATTTCTTCGGTGGTCAGGGCCTTGCTGTAGAGGGCCACTTCGTCGGCGGAGCCATTCCACCAGAACGAACCGTCCGCGCGGCCGCCGATGGCGAAACCGCCCGATTGGCCGGGAACATAGCTGGTTTGGGCTGCTTCAGCCGCCTTGGCGCCATTGACGAACAGCTTGGCGGTCGCACCGTCGTAAACCGCGACGATGTGGTACCACATGCCAGACACGGGAGCCGTTCCACCACTGATGTTCACCGAGGTGGCGGTTCCATTGTTGTTGTACATGCGGAGGTTCCAACCCGTCTCCGACTGGTAGATCAACCAACCGGTGCGGGGGGCGGCAAATTGGCCGCTGGAAATGGCGCACGTCAGGGTGCCGGATCCCACAGCGTGCTCGACATTCGGGCTCAGCCAGGCTTCCACCGTGAAGGGGGCCTTGGGATTCATTTCCGGCATGTAAGGCACCATGGTTACCGAGTTGGCGGTGGCATCGAAGCCCACGGCGCTGTCGGTGCGGCCATTCAAGGCTCCAGGAACCGGGTGCTGGGCTGTTCCCAGATAATACCCCAGAGCGGAGTCGCCCAGGGAACCGGCGTTCACCGCCACGTCGGCGGCGGGAGGTTGCGTAGTCTCATTCAGGCGCCAGAAGGCGACCGGCTTGAGATTGGAGACCGTTGATGCGTAGTCCGCAGTCAAGGTCGGCATCGCGCTGGAGATCAGCGCAAGAATGCTCGTCAATTTTAGGATTTGGCGTTTCATGGTTGTTACAAGGTTTGCTTCAGATCCCATCGGCCGGGTTAGTAGCCAATGGACCCCGTTTCCCCCCAAAACGCTTTTGTTTCTGACGATTCGCCTACCAGGCGATGCCGGAAGTTTGAAAAGCGATTCGGTGGTATGTCACGATTGCGTGAACCTTCGTGGATGAGACTTCAGCCGGCTCGCTTCAAGTCAAGGGAGGTCGCCGTACTAGGAAAAATTTGACGCTGATAAGTATGGATCCGAACAAATGTTGGATAACAGCGATTCTAACGGTGCCTTCAACACCCCGGATGGCTGGCTATCGCTGGTCGTGGGGCCGAGAAATCCGGGGGCAGGCTAACCGGGGACTCAATCAGTCACTCCTTCGCCGATCTACGACTCGGCTTCCAAGATTCGATTCGCCCAGCCCGGTGCACTTGCCAAAAATCTGTTCTCCAGGCGTGGGCGTCATTAGCTTCGCCACACAATGAACACGTCATCCACTCCGGGCCTCATCTTTGATGTGGGGATGAACAATGGTGACGATGCGGGGTTCTATCTCGAATGCGGTTTCAGAGTCGTTGCCGTTGAGGCCAACGAGGCTTTCTGTGGTCAAGTGGCGGCCCGTTTTCCTGAAGCCGTTCGCGATGGCCGGTTGGTCATTCAGAACGTGGCTGTTGCGGGTGAACCCGGGGAAGTGGAGTTCTGGATTAACGAAGATCATCCGGAATGGAGTGCACTCGATGTCGCCAGCGCGGCTCGCGGCGGCCATCGGCATCGGAAAGTGACGGTGCCCGCCGTCCGCTTTGGGGATCTGCTGCGTCAACACGGGGTTCCGCACTACCTCAAAGTGGACATCGAAAGCGCCGACCATTTCTGTCTCGATGGACTCCGCGAAGTGGGCTTGCCCGATTACCTATCGGTGGAGGTCTCCGATGTGGCTTTGGTCGATGCCTGTGAATCACTCGGGTCTCGACGATTCATGCTGGTGGAGCAAAGTTCATTGCTTCCGATCGACGATTGGTCTGGGCCGTTGGGTTGGACGGCGCAATTACCGAGAATCCTGACAGCGCATCGGGCGTGGCCATTCCGCCTTATCCGCAAACTTGCGGGTTACCGGAGAATTCGGGCCATGGGTCAACGGTCCCGGCGGTTTCCAGGTCGTGATTTCCCTATTGGTTCGTCGGGTGATTTTGGCCCAAACCTCACGGGCAACTGGATTTCTGCAGATGAGGTTAAGTTGCTATGGCGCCGGCATTACCGGCACTGGACCTCTCATGGACGCGAATTTTGGTGCGACCTGCATGCCTCGCGGGAGTAATGAATGGTCGGTAAATGGGTGTGGAACGGCCGAGCAGCGCAAAAGGAGCAGGGGAAAAAGCGTCGGCCAATAGAGAGATTAGAGGCCTACGCGTCATTGATCGACAATCCAGAGACCGTCACGGGGACTTTACGTTGAAGCAGTGGAGCAACTCCTGATCGCGCAGGTAGAGTCGTCCGTTGACGACGACCGGGTGAGGCCAAATTCCCCCCTGAGAACTCCGTTTGGAGCTCAGAGGAGCCAGTTTGAAGCGGCTCAACTCCTTCCACCCCTGAATACTGGCCTCCACCAAAGCGACGTCCCCATTGCGCTCATCGAGGCAGATGAGTTTTCCATCGGCGTAGGTGACGGAACCCTTCCCATACCCCTTATGGGACCATATTTCTTTGCCGGTTTTGAGTTCTTGGCAGACCCAACCGGCCCCGTCGGAGTGGCCGTAAAGGTATCCGTCGACGCAAACAACCCCGCCATGGTGGTTCTTCATCACCTTGTTGGAGTAGAGCGGTTCGATTGAGTTGTTCGTGCCCAAACGAATCGCCTCACATCCTACGCCATATCCAGAAGTCACATAAACGATACCGTCCTCATAGATGGGGGTTGGAATGACAGCCACCCGTCCTGGAAAGTCTTTTTTCCATAGAACTGAGCCGTCTTTCGGGGACACCCCGAAGAATCGATTCATCACCAACTGAACGACCTGAGGTTGGCCCTCGTGTTGGATCAGGATCGGCGAGGAATACTGAGCGTTGTCCGTGAGCCCCGAAGTGCGCCACCGGACTGCACCGGAAGATTTGTCCAATCCGGCGAGAGTTCCCTGAGCTCCGCCCGGGGTGCAGATCACAGTATCGCCCACCACCAGTGGGG
>CAMATE010000318.1 GCA_945861075.1 Akkermansia muciniphila | reverse complement strand
ATCCCGAGAGCGTTGTCGGGAGAATTTCCGGGGCAGGGCTTAGGGCGTGATGCAGCGGCCGATGATGCGTCCTCGAGACAGATCGAATGGAGATAGTTCGAGTTCCACGGTGTCGCCGGGTTGGATCGCGCCGATCACCGGTTGGAGCTTGCGGGTGACATGGGCCACCAGTTCATAGCCGTTGCTCAGGCGCATGCGATAGGCGGCGACTCCCAGCAGACTTAGGACCTGGGCCGGGACGTGGATGGCATCTTCTTTGGGCATGGCAGGTGGACGAGGAGGGGTTTGGCTGGGGGCTGAAGGATCGAACACAGGAAGGCGAAGAGGGAGTCTCTTCGCCTTCCGATGTTGGATTGCAGGAAACCGCAGTTCCGGCGATCAGGGCAACGAGGTGGCGCCCATCAGGTAACGGTCGCACTCACGAGCCGCACCGCGGCCTTCATTGAAGGCCCAAACCACAAGGCTTTGGCCCCGGCGACAGTCACCGGCGGCAAACACTTTCGGAATGCTCGTGGTGAAGCGGCCATGCTCGGCCTTGATGTTGGAACGCGGATCGCGCTCCAAACCGAGAGACTCGAGCAACGGCTGCTCAGGTCCGACAAAGCCCATGGCTAAGAGGACGAGCTGGGCCGGAACGACCCGATCGGTGCCGGGCACATCCACAGGGGTGAATTGACCCTTATCGTTGCGCTCCCAGCGGATTTCCACCAGATGCACTCCCGACACGTTGCCTTGATCGTCGGTGAGGAACTTCTTGGCGGTCGTCAGGTAGACGCGCGGATCGGCGCCATACGCAGCGGCAGCCTCTTCCTGACCGTAGTCCATCTTGTAAGTCTTGGGCCACTCCGGCCACGGGTTGTCCTTGGCGCGCTCGGTGGGCGGCTTGGGTAGAATTTCCACCTGGATGAGGCTCTTGCAACCGTGACGCATGGACGTGCCCACGCAGTCCGTGCCGGTGTCGCCACCACCGATGATGATGACGTCCTTGCCGGCCGCGGAGATCGGCGGCTGAGCCTTATCGAGCAGGGCCTTGGTGTTGCCGTGGAGGAACTCCATGGCGAAGTGAATGCCATTGGATTGCCGGCCTTCGATGGGCAAATCCCGGGGCTTGGTGGCACCGGTGCACAGCACCACGGCGTCGAAATCTTCGACGAGTTGGGCGGATGTGATGTCGCGACCCACCTCGCTGTTGCAGCGGAAGGCGATGCCCTCACGCTCCATTTGTTTGATGCGGCGCAGCACGACTTTTTGCTTGTCGAGCTTCATGTTCGGAATGCCGTACATGAGCAGGCCGCCGGGACGGTCGGCGCGCTCGAACACAGTGACATAATGGCCAGCCTTGTTGAGCTGGGCTGCCGCAGAGAGGCCCGCGGGGCCAGAACCGATGACGGCCACCTTCTTGCCGGTCCGCTTTTTGGGCGGCTGCGGCTTGACCCAGCCTTTTTCCCAGGCGTGGTCGATGATGGTGCACTCAATGTTCTTAATGGTCACCGGCGGCGCATTGATGCCGAGGACACAAGAACCCTCGCAGGGTGCCGGACACACTCGGCCAGTGAACTCCGGGAAGTTGTTGGTCTTGTGCAGACGGTCTAGCGCTTCTTTCCATAGGCCCCGGTACACGAGATCGTTCCACTCGGGGATCAAGTTGTTGATAGGGCATCCGCTGGCCATGCCGCTGATCAGCGAACCGTTGTGGCAGAAGGGCACGCCGCAATCCATGCATCGGGCTCCTTGCTGGCGCAGGCTCTGGTCGTCCATGTGTTCATGGAATTCGTTCCAGTCTTTGATGCGTTTCAGGGCACTACGGTCGAGAGGGAGCTCGCGCGCGTATTCTAGGAATCCTGTGGGTTTTCCCATATCTCTATGTCGTTTTAAGGCCTTGGTCTCGTGACGATTTGCGGGGTTCTGTGTCGCGCTTGAATATTAGCCCCCACCAGTCCGGGAGACGTCTTTGGAGTTGGCTTCGAAGGCAGCATTCAGTGCGTCATCGCCCGTGAGACCATCTGCCTGGGCTTTGAGCAGCGCTGTGAGCACGCGCTTGTAGTCGCGGGGCATTACCTTGATGAACTTCGCTTGCGTGGTGCTCCAGTCCTTCAGGATGGAGGCGGCCCGGGTGCTCTTGGTGTTGATCGCGTGGTTTTGGAGCATCTCTTGGAGCACTGCGTTGTCGGACTCTTCTAGCTTCTCCAAGGCGACCATTTGCATGTTGCACTTGGAGGGGAAGTCGCCGACCTCGTCGTAGATATAGGCAACGCCACCGGACATGCCGGCTGCGAAATTACGGCCGGTCGGTCCGAGAATGACCACCGTTCCGCCGGTCATGTACTCGCAGCCATGGTCACCCACGGCTTCGACGACGGCCTTGACGCCGGAATTGCGGACGCCAAATCGCTCACCGGCCATGCCGCGGATGAAGACTTCACCCTCGGTCGCGCCATACAACGCAACGTTGCCGACGATCATGTTCTCTTCCGGTGCAAAGGTGCTGGCTGCCGGCGGATACAAGATGAGTTTGCCGCCGCTCAGGCCCTTACCAAAGTAGTCGTTGGCATCGCCCTCGAGCGTGAAGGACATGCCCTTGGGCATGAACGCGCCGAAACTCTGACCAGCACTGCCTTGGAAGGTAATTTGGATGGTGTCTTCTGGCAGTCCAGCCGCACCGCGTTGGCGGGTCAGCTCGCTGCCAGTGATGGTTCCAACCACGCGGTTGACGTTGCGAATGGGAAGGGTCGCTTTGACCTTCTCTCCTCGCTCGATGGCGGGTAGGCACAATGGCAGGAGCTGGGTGATATCCAGCGATTTGTCGATGCCGTGATCTTGGATCATCTGGCAGTAACGTCCGACTTCGGGCCCGGCCTCCGGCTGATAGAGGATCTTGCTGAAGTCGACCCCCTTGGCCTTCCAGTGCTCGATGGCCTTCCGGGGCTCGAGCCGGTCGGTGCGGCCCACCATCTCGGTGATGGAGCGGAAACCGAGTTGCGCCATGATCTCGCGAACTTCCTGAGCAATGAAGCGCATGAAGTTGATCGCATGCTCCGGTTCGCCGGTGAAGCGCTTGCGCAGTTCAGGGTCTTGAGTGGCGACGCCCACAGGACACGTGTTCAGATGACACACGCGCATCATGATGCAGCCCAGTGACACCAGGGGTGCGGTGGCAAATCCGAACTCTTCGGCACCCAGCAGCGCAGCGATGACCACGTCGCGGCCGGTTTTCAGTTGGCCGTCGGTCTCGACCACGATGCGCGAGCGCAAGTTGTTGAGCACTAGGGTCTGGTGAGTTTCGGCCAAGCCGAGTTCCCAAGGAATGCCCGCGTGCTTGGTGGAGGTCTGGGGTGAAGCACCCGTGCC
>CAMATE010000317.1 GCA_945861075.1 Akkermansia muciniphila | reverse complement strand
ATTTATGTGCCGCTGAGGGCTCCGGACTTTCGCTACGATCCGGCGGAACTGGCCCGGGCTTTTGCCCAGAAGCCCAAGGCCATTATCGTGTGCAATCCGTCGAACCCCACGGGCAAGGTGTTTACCCGGGCCGAGTTGACGGAAATTCTGGCGCTGGCCGAACAGCACGATGCGTTCGTCATCATGGACGAGCCGTACGAGCACATCGTCTATCCGCCTCATGAACATGTCTACGCGGCGGCCTTGCCGGGGGCGATGGCGCGCACCATCACGTGCAACTCGCTCTCGAAGACGTACTCCATCACGGGCTGGCGGCTGGGCTATGTGCATGCGGCGCCCGAGGTGATCGCACAAGCCCGCAAGGTGCATGATTTTCTCACGGTGGGTGCGGCGGCTCCGCTGCAAGAGGCCGCGGTCGCCGGGTTGGAATTGCCGGAGAGCTACTACGAGGAGCTGTTGGCGTCGTACACCGCCAAGCGGGATGTGTTCTTGGGTTACCTGCGGCAGACCGGGCTCGAATTCACCGAACCCCAGGGGGCGTACTATGTCCTCGTGAACATCGAAGGCCTGGGCTTCGACACCGACTCCGCCGCGGCTGAGTGGATGATCCGCGAAATCGGCGTGGCCGGAGTTCCTGGGTCGAGTTTTTTCCGCGATCCAGAGCATCGGTTCATTCGGTTCCACTTCGCCAAGAAGGAGGAGACCTTGCGTGCGGCCGGAGAGCGTTTATTGCGATTGCGCGAGTTTGCCGGAAAACCTGAGGCGGTGGCCGAAAGCCGTCGGAGGCTCTCACTGTGAAACCATCACCGGCTTCCGAACGTTCGCTGCGTCTGGCCCCGGATGGCGTCTCGGTGCTCATCTTGGACCAAACGCTGTTGCCGCATGAAGTGAAGACGGTGCGCTTGCGAACCCTCGAACAAGCCGCGCATGCCATCCGCACCATGCAAGTGCGCGGGTCCAATCTCATCGGAGTCACCGCCGCCTACGGCATGGCATTGGCGCTCCGTGCCGACGCTTCGAACTCCGGACTGGAGTCGGCTTATTCGGTCCTCATTGAGACCCGTCCTACCGCGGTCAATTTGCGCTGGGCGTTGGATCTGATGCGGGACTTCCTTCGACCGATGGCGGCTTCGCGGCGGGTCGATGCGGCCTATGCCAAGGCGGCCGCATTGCTGGAAGAGGATGTCGCTACCAATCGCGCAATTGGTGACCACGGACTGGCGCTTTTCCGGGAATTGCTGGCCAAGCGCCCCAAGGGTGAGCCTTTGCGGGTTCTCACGCACTGCAATGCCGGCCGGATCGCCACCTTGGACTGGGGAACAGCCACGGCTCCGATTTATCGAGCCCAGCAGGAAGGCCTTCCGATCCATGTCTGGGTCAGCGAGACCCGGCCCAGAAATCAGGGAGCTGCCTTAACGGCGTGGGAATTGGGCGGTCGTGGGGTGCCTCACACATTGATCGCCGACAATGCCGCAGGCCATCTCATGCAGCATGGGTTGGTGGATGTGGTGATCGTGGGAGCCGATCGCGTGACCGCAGCCGGTGATGTTGCCAACAAAATTGGAACGTACCTCAAGGCCTTGGCCGCCCGTGAACACAAGATCCCGTTCTACGTGGCGTTTGTCGGCGGTTCCGTGGATTGGAACTTGCGGGACGGCGTGCGTGAAATCCCCATCGAGCAGCGAAGTGCCCGGGAGGTCACCCACATCACGGGTGTGAATTCGGCTGGCAAGCGTGTCGAAGTGCGTTTGACGCCCGAGGGGACTCCTGCCCGAAACGATGGCTTCGATGTGACTCCGGCGAAGCTCATCACCGGGCTGATCACCGAGCGTGGTGTCTGTCGGGCTTCGGTGGCTGGGCTGGCCCGACTTTACGGTCGTTTAGACCGCGCTGATCGTGGCTCGGGTGGTACGGCTCGCGCGACACGGCGTTGATTCGTGGGTGCTGGAGGGGCTGGGCAACACAGGGAGTTTCCGAGGGCTTCTTGCAACGGATCGTCTGCTTCGGCGCCGAACCCCAGATGGAGGTGGCGAGTCCACCCTTCTGCCTTCGCAAAACGGCCCGACCACAGGCCCACTTGCGCGTCTCCTTGGTCGAGTGAAATGAGGTAACTCTCCATGCCCTGGGAAACATCCAGCCATTCCTTCTGGCTGGCGTGGGCGGCCAAACCGGCGCGCTTGCCTGCGTGAACCGAAGTGGTGTCGACGAAAAATTCGGGCCGCACCGGTTGGCGCAAGGGGCCTTGAAGGCCGTGGGGCAGGGAGTGGTAGAGGGTCAGCGGTTGCAGTGTGGGCTTTCGGGCGGGGATGGTCTGGTAATTCGGCATGCCACGGGAAAACGCCGCCGTGACCGCAATCCGACAAGTCTCAGTGTGGTCTTCCATGTAATCCACGGGCGGGTGGGTCAAGACGATGCTCGGCTGAACGGATCGGACCAACGCGGCCACCCGGCGAATGTGGGTGTCCGTGTAAAAGATGCAGAGATCCGAGGCAATCGGGGGATGCCAATGGAAGCCCATGCCCCGGCAAGAAGCCTGGGCTTCGCGGGCTCGGGTTTCGGCGGTGGTTTTCCGGGAAAGGGTGGAACTTCCCAAATCTCCGTTGGAAAGGTTGCAGTAGTGGACGTCCCAACCGCGATCCCGCAGCAAGAGCAAGGTTCCAGCGGCGCGGAATTCAATGTCGTCGGGATGTGCGAAGACGGCCAAGACGGCGGGCATGGAGAAATCGTGCCTTCGGCGAAGGGGTTCGACCAGTCTGGGCGTTGGGGGGTGCCCCAAGAATTGCGGACGCAAGGATCG
The DNA here is from genome assembly GCA_945861075.1 of Akkermansia muciniphila. Classification (GTDB taxonomy): domain Bacteria; phylum Verrucomicrobiota; class Verrucomicrobiia; order Limisphaerales; family UBA9464; genus SXXZ01. The sequence continues at coordinate 555 of CAMATE010000317.1, read as the reverse complement.
ACCGGAGCCTAGGTCTACGTTGCACCCGAGAGGTGGATCAGGTCAGGGTCTGCACTCAACTGCGGCGCGCGATGGGGCGTTGAGTTCAGGAGTCGATGAAGACATTGCACCTCTATCTGCTCAGACAGGTGACGGCCACTTTGGTTGTCACCGTCGGTGTGTTCGCATTCGTTCTGTTGCTGGGCAACGTCCTCAAAGACGTGCTCGATCTACTGGCTAGTCCGCGAACCACCGTTGGCCTGTTGTTTCAGGCGTTGGGACTGCTGGTTCCGTTCGTTCTGTCCTTCGCGTTGCCGATTGGAATGCTTACGGCATCGCTCCTGACGTTTGGCAGGTTGAGTGCGGACCAAGAGTTGACGGCCATCCGGGCCGGAGGCATCAGCCTGGCCTCCGCCATCGTTCCGGTAGTGGCTCTTTCGCTGGCTTTATGCGGGGTGTGTTTCTGGTTCATCGGAGACGTCGGCCCACGTTCCCGGGTGGCTTTCAAGGAACTGAAAGATTCGGCGCTCCGGAGTGAGGAGACGCTGTCGCTCGCAGAGGGTCGCTATCTGAAGT
>CAMATE010000316.1 GCA_945861075.1 Akkermansia muciniphila | reverse complement strand
GCCCGGATCGTCACCTCCGACGTGCTGATCATCTGCGGAGGATCGCTGGTCATTTGCCTGCTGGCGGGCGTCATTCCCGCCTTGCGCGCCGCCTGGCTCCAACCTGTTCAAGCCCTTCGCCATGAGTGAGCCGCTCATCCAAGCCCAATCCATCCACAAGGGGTATTCCCTCGGCCGCCGTAAACTCGAGGTGCTCCGCGGTGTGGATTTGTGCGTGGAGTCGGGAGAGTTCATCGCGCTGAAGGGTTCTTCGGGTGCCGGCAAGAGCACGCTGTTGCACCTGATGGGCGGGCTTGATCATCCGGATGCGGGAACGATCCGGGTGCGTGGGGTTTCGCTCCAGTCGCTGGGGCCGGCCGAATTGGCGCGGTTCCGCAATCGGGATGTGGGTTTGATCTTCCAGGCCTTCCACCTCATGCCGGAGTTTGATGCGCGTGAGAATGTGGTGCTTCCGGGGCGCATGGCCCGCCGACCGTTGGCCGAGGTGCAGGCCGAGGCCGACGTCTTGCTGAAGCGGGTGGGATTGGCCGATCGATTGGATCACCGACCCGGTGAGTTGTCCGGGGGAGAACAGCAACGGGTGGCCATCGCTCGGGCCTTGGTCAACAACCCGACGTTGATTTTGGCCGATGAACCGACGGGCAATCTCGATTCGAAGACCGGCGAGGAAATTGTCCAGTTGCTCCTGGAAATCCGACGGGAGCGGGGAGTGACCCTGGTGGTGGCGACGCACGATTCCCGGTTGGCCGACCGGGCCGACCGCGTGGTGCATTTGGTGGACGGACTGATTGTCGACTAATGGTCGACTGACCGCGCCCGAATCGGCCGGTTTTCAGCGGGTTCCTGACAATTCCAGGATGCGCTGGAATACCGCCGGCTCCAGGGACATGACGCTCAATCGAGACTGCTTGATAAGCGGCATGTCCTTCGTGACGGCGTCCGTTTTCAGCGTGGCCAAGTCTACCGGCACCTTCAACGGCTTGCGCGGTGCGAGATCCACCACCGACCAATCGCCTTCGGTCGCGGTCGGATCGGGGTAGGCTTCGCGGACGACTTCGGCGATGCCGACGATCTGCTTGCCGGTGACACTGTGGTAGTAGAGTACCGCGTCCCCCGTTTTCATGGCCCGCAAGTGGTTGCGGGCCTGGAAGTTGCGCACACCGGTCCAGACGGTCTTTTTGTCGGCCACCAATTGAGACCACGGGTAGGCTTCGGGTTCTTGTTTTACGAGCCAGTAGCGTGTCGCCATGCCGAGAGACTGCCCCGCCTCGTGGCATCGGCAAGTCTCCCGGTGGGGGATGAGTTGTTACAGTTTACAGACGTTTCTTGTCCGCGCTTGCCTTTAGGAATGGGCGGTTCATACCGATTGGAAACAAACCCCTATGACCCCTTCTTACGAAGATTTGGCGTCGATGATCGACCACTCCTTGCTGCACCCCACGCTCACTGACGCCGACTTGCAGGCCGGGTGCGCGCTGGCGGCCCGCTACCGCGTGGCTTCGGTTTGCATCAAGCCCTACGCAGTGGCGCAGGCGGTTGAATGGTTGGAGGGCACCGGTGTTGCGGTGGGCACCGTGGTGGGATTCCCCCATGGCAGTTCTCCTCCTGAATCCAAGTGGCGGGAGACCGATTTGGCCTGTGCCGATGGCGCCACGGAAATCGACATGGTGATCAACATCGGCAAGGCGCTCGGTGGTGATTGGGAATTCGTGGAGGCCGAAATCCGGGGCGTTTGCGAGATCGCCCACCGTCACGGGGCCCTGGTGAAGGTCATTCTGGAAAATGATTACCTCAGTGGGGGCGGGGCCGGACTCAGTGGCGATGAACTCAAGCGAACCCTTTGCCAACGCTGTGAGAACGCGGGTGCCGATTGGGTCAAGACCTCCACAGGCTTCGGGTTCGTGAAGCAACCCGGTGGTGGCTACAATTATGAGGGAGCCACCGAGCATGACTTGGCCCTGATGCGCGCGGCGGTTTCCGAGCACGTTCAAGTCAAGGCCGCGGGCGGCGTTCGGGATCTCGATGGATTGCTGCGGGTTCGCGCCTTGGGGGCTTCGCGTTGCGGAGCCACGGCCACGGCGGCGATGCTCGATGAGTACCAGCGCCGGGTGGCGGCCGGGACCTGGGTGACGCCAACCGCTTCCGGCTTGGGTGGCGGCGGGTATTGAGCCGTCCGGCTTTTGGGGACTCACGGGTCGGGAATTGCTTTTGACGCCGTCCGATCAAAGGCTGTCAGAAATCGTTGACCGCCCCCAAACCGTGAAACCGTTGGCCTTCCGAAAGGGCAAGGATGGCTTCACCCTGATCGAATTGCTGGTCGTGGTGGCCATCATCGCCGTCTTGGCATCTCTCTTGTTGCCGGCTCTGGCGGCGGCCCGGGCCAAGTCGGCGCGCGTGGCCTGTTTGTCTCAGTTGCATCAATTGGGCCTCGGGTTCGCTTTGTACCTCGGTGATCAACAGGACCATTTGCCCGATCGCCGTGACTTGAAGTTGTCGCTGGGCTACCGGCCTTGGACTGACTGGCCCCCGTCGGACCCCCGCGGGGGCTGGACCTTCGAAGCTCTTGCGCAGTTGGGAGGCGGTGCCGGGATGTGCCCCGCCTTGGTCAATCGACCGCTCGGGCAAGCGATTCAGGTGCTTCAGACGATATCGAGCAATGGCATCCGGCAAAGCACCGGGTTCTGGCTTTGGCGATTTGATCGGGCTGATGCCGTCGTGCCTTTGGACAATTTTTGGAACAAGACCCCGGAATCCGCGCTGGAGGACTACCGGTCGTCCCTGCTCAACTCCGCCACGCCACCACCCGATGGACTTTCCGGAGTGGAGTTGGCCGTGGATCCTTATTTTCCGCGGACGATTCCCTCGGTGTCTCCGGCCTTGTCGGGACAATCGGCCCACCGAGGCGGCCGCAACCGGTTGATGCTCGATGGCAGCGCCGCGTGGTTTCGGGACAATCGACTGAACTGATTTCGCATGAAGCAACAACGACGACACTGGGTGACCAAGGTGTGTGCGATGGTGATGGCCCTCCGCGTGGTGGGAGCCTCACAGGAATCGGCCGACTGGCCTGTGTACCTGGGCGATGCGGCCAGCAGCCATTATTCGCGCATCGAGCAAATCCAGACCAAGAACGTCGCACAGTTGCAAGTGGCGTGGACTTACCGCTGCGGTGGGTGGGACGCGCAGAACCGTTCCCAGATCCAATGCAATCCGCTGGTGATTGATGGTGTGGTCTATGGCACGACACCCGACCTCAAACTCTTCGCGCTGGATGCCACCACCGGTGTGCAGAAATGGCGGTTCGATCCGGCGGCATGCAAGGGCATCACCAAGAGTGGGGTCAATCGGGGGCTGGTCTATTGGGCTGAGGGCTCCGACCGCCGCATCCTCTACGCCAATGATCACTTCCTCCACGCCATCGATGCGGTGACGGG
>CAMATE010000315.1 GCA_945861075.1 Akkermansia muciniphila | reverse complement strand
CGTTCCCAGCTCTGCATCTCGGGTGAGTTCACCGGGACCGGTTCGTGGAGTTTCCAGGGAGTCGACGGAGGAAAGAGCTTCCCGATCTGACGAGCCTTTTCGAGGGCCTGTGCCTTGTTGGAGAAGGAGATTCGAGGACGACCGGTCCACCCCTCACGACGACAGTCCACATCGTAGTAGGTGTGACCGTTTCGACGGTAGCTTCGAACCCTGGGGTAAGTGGAGCGAATGAGGTTCATCGAACCCGTGTTCTGGCTTCTGTCTGGCTCCGGTTGGAGGATTTTTGGAGGAAGAAACCGTCGAGGGTTCCCTCGTTGAGAGCTGTTTGGAGGAGAAAACCCCAATGAAAACGGGGTTTTTGAAGTGGTGTCCCGACCAGGAATTGAACCTGGATCAACGGTTTAGGAAACCGTAGCTCTATCCATTTGAGCTATCGGGACGGACCAATGTTTACGGGGCTTTGGTGCGTTTTTGGCGTTGTTGGCAACTGTTTAGCCTAACAAAAAACTACCAGCGAACGCACTGCTGACGCCCGACAGCCACACTGTGCCGATGAAATCCAAGGCTGCCAAGTCCAAGGCATCCAAGAAGACCTGTCCGGTGAAGCAGGTGACTGCGGGTAGGGAGCGAATTGTACCTTTTGGTTTCCAGCCTTCTGATCGTTTATTGGGGGAAATCTTTTGAATTCTGGGCTTGATTGGTCGCGCTGTGGAGAAACCCCATGATCCTCGAATCTTGGCTCCTTCCGATTGGAACAACTCCAGGCTCGGTTCGATGGAACGGTACCGCTCTGCCCAGTAATTGACGGCTTGTCCACCAATCAGCAGGAAAGGCCTTCCGTCGGAATCTCGGAGGTCAAATACCTCCGCGAACTCTTCCAGTCGGTATTTTGAGCCTATCGCCATGAGGCCATGACTCGGACCGCCTTCTGGAGATTGGTGATGCGCCACTTGCGACCGTCACCTACCAGTGACACCCGAGTTTGTTGGGCGCGTGCTTCGGCAGGACTGCGACCAGCAATTTCCAAAGCGGCCATCCTGGCATCTCCCTCCAGCCGTTTAATCTGCTTTGCGCTTACACCCGACATGCTGGAACCGTAGCCCTCGGTTGCGAGATTCGGCAACCACCTCTTTCCACCTGTGGCTATTGCTGCTGTTGGTTCAAAATTTTTGACACCCTGTTGGATTGGCTTGGCTGTGGAGGATGAGGTCGTTGACTCAAAAAGGGCGACACCGGCCAGGAGAAAGAATTTCGACCAGCCGCAAGTGAACCATGGAGGTCGTGCCACGCTCGCAGTAGTGGAGCCCGGCAATGGCAGGATGAGCTCATGGGTTGACAATAATGGGTGAACGGCATTCGATGAAAACTTAGGATAACAGCACCCAAGGTGAGTTGTTTCCACCCAGACGACTCGCAGCCGATTCGAACCCGACGCCATTCCAACCAACGAAATCAAATTCATGAGGCCCTATCTCTGGTTTCTTTTATCGCTGTTTTCGGTCGCGTCATTCCCGGGAGCTGCCCAGCCGGCGCTCATTCAGCAAATCGCCGAACAGCAGCAGCTGGTGTGGAATCTGCCGGACGCTCTCGGGTTTCAGGTTCCAGCGCTACGCCGATTGGAGCCGCCTCTGGTGTCCGGTTCCCGTATTCGGGCCTTGGGTGCCAACGATCGATGGGTGGTGGCCATGCCAGCAGCTGGGGAACGATTTGCCGTCTACCGAACGGAAACCATGGGTGAAGCCGTAGCGGCCGGTGACCTTTCGCCCGATCTCGTCAAACTGGGTGAAGTGGTGCAGGTGGTGATCAAGGAAGATGACGCCATTTTCGTCGGACAAACTGGATTCATGCAGGTGTTCCGCCTCCAATTGCCGGCCAATGGCGGGCATGTGGCCGTGGGGCAAAGCGTGGGCGCGGTTCCTCCGGAGGGGTTCCGGATCACTGCGCCCGGTTCGAGGAGCGCCCCGGGCTCCAATGTGGACTTCCTCTACAGTCCGGCTGGAAATGATGGACTGGCGATCTTCGATCTGACGCTTCCGTGGTATCCGAAGTTGTACCGCACCATCAGCGCAACGCGCCGTCTGAGTCCTGCTCCTCCGGTCGACTCCGACCCGGTGGTGAATCCGTCCTCCGTGGCGATCCTTTCCGGTCAGTGGGTTGCCGTGGCCGCCGGGGATCGCCGGGTTCGGCTTTTGGAAGCCGTTTACTTCTCTTCCTGGGTGGATGTCGATCGAGGTGGGTGGCAGGCCGCAGAGGGTGAAACCATTTCCCAAATCGCCGCATACCTCGGACGCCTTTATGCGGTGGTGGAATCACCGCAGGGCCGGCGACTTCAGATCCTGTCTTTGTCGGGCGGCCTGTTGGTGCCCAAGGGGTCGCTGGCTTTGCCATTGGGTGCGTCGGTGAGGCGATTGGCGGTGTTCGGTGGCGATTTCGTCGCCGGCGTTGCTGGGGCATCGGGAGCGTTTCTGGTGAATGTCAGTGACGAGAATCAGCCTTCTTGGATCGGCAATGTCGCTGCGTTGGATGGCGCCGAGGCCACTGATCTGGCACTGCAGTACCCCCACTTGTGGGCGAACGATCGCCCGACAGACGCTTCCCACCTGAGTCTGGGAAATGCCGATTCGGCCTCGGCCCGCTATGCGCTGACGGGGAATGTGCCCGCGGGTTTGACCCTGAGTGCGGATGGGTCTCTCCGCTGGACGCCGGATGAAACTCAGGGAGGTACCGAATACGTGATCGAATTCACCCGAACCGTGGCTGGAGTCGCTCAACCTTTTTCGGCCCGGGTGACGGTGGTCGAATCGAATCAGCCGCCGGTCATCCTCCCGGCACTCCCGCCGGTCCAGACCGCTGTGGCTGGGCGGCCCTGGAGCATGGAGATCACGGTCAGCGACCCTGATGTGCCCGTCCAAGCGTTGAATGTGACCTGCAATGTCCCAGAGATCGTTGTGGCCAACGGCGCGAGTCCGGGCGTTTTCGTTCTCTCGGCCCAGCAATTCACGGTGCAACCTGTCCGCAGGGTGACCGTGGTGGCCACCGATGCCGGAGGAGCCTCTGCGAACATCTCTTTCGACCTGTCTGTGGTTTCCAATTTTGTGCCGGTGGGTCCTCAGGTGGCGGCTTGGGCTGAGCATGCGGTGCCGCCCCGCCCTTGGCCCATCGACACGATTCGTGTGGGCGACGGACGACCAGTGCAATTCAGTTTGGCGGCTGGCCCACTGCCTGCGGGAATCCAGTTGAGCCCCGAGGGGAACTGGGTGGGTGCGCCGGATGCGACAGCCGGTTTCCAGCCCAACTACGTCTTCCAAGTCCAAGCCGTCGTGGCCGGCGAGACCAATGTGGTGGGCTATTCCGTCTCGATGGCGGCGGTGGACGATCCTCCCATCGTCGATGCCATCGCCGACCAGACCTATTTCGTCGGTGAACCCTTGCGAGTCCCCATCGTCGCCCGCGACATCGAGGGGACCAACCGGTTCGCCTATTCGGCCATCGGTGTCA
>CAMATE010000314.1 GCA_945861075.1 Akkermansia muciniphila | reverse complement strand
CCACCGACCCCGGTTCCCAAGGTGAGCATGAACACGTTCTCCAACCCTTGGGCCGCTCCCAACCAAGCTTCTCCCAAGAGGGCTGCGTGAGCGTCGTTGAGCACGGGAACCGGGGTTGGAACGGTGAGAAATCGCTGCCAATCTAATCCCTCTAATCCATGCAAACGCCCAGGCATGTGGAGGATGCATCGGCCATCCCGGGCGGCCAGCCCTGGTGCCGAAAGCCCTACGGCCGTCGCTTCGCCCCGACGAACGCGGAGTTCATTCACTCGATCTCGGATCCGGTTCGCCCATTCCATCGCCCGATCTTCAAAGGGCATGGATTCGTGCTCCAGGGTCTTGCCGTTGGCGTTCACGACCACCGACTTAATGCAGGACCCACCGAGGTCAATACCCAAGAAATAGGGCTCAGTTTCTGAGGTTGAATTCATGAAGCCAGGGGTGCAGAACCCGATTGGGGCGAGAGTCCTTGCGATGGAACTGCGTCAGAAACCGACCAGCCGCCGTCCACGGCAATGACCTGACCCGTGACGAAGCGGCTGCCCTCGGAGAGGAGCCAAATGACCGCCGCATCGAGATCGTCCGGACGAGCCATGCGACCGCCGTCCAGAGGTTGCTTGCGGCTGATGAACTCCTGGATGACGGGGTTGGATTGGGCCCGCAGGGACATAGGGGTTGCGGTGAGTCCCGGAGCCACGAGGTTCACACGGATGTTGTGCGGAGCATAGGCGGCCGCCGTGGCTTGGGTCAGGCCTACTAGAGCAGACTTGGCAGTCGCATAAGCTGCAGTGCCGAACAAGTTGGGGGAAGGGGAGTTGGCCAATACCGATCCGCAGTTCAGGATGCACCCCGGTTGATTTTCGCGAAGGAACCAGCGGATCGCCGCGCCGTTGGAGAGGAATGCTGTCGTTAGGTTCAATTCCAAGGTTTGCTGCCAACCCTCTAAAGGAATGGTGTGTAAGGGTCCATCGCCCCAGGCCCGTCCACTGCCTCCAGCGACGTGGTACAGCGCGTCAAACTGGCCGTACCGTTGTGCACACCGTTCGATGGCATGATCAGCCACCCCGGCGTCCCGGGCGTCAGCTAAAATTACTTCCAGCCGATCGTGCACGTCCTTGGGCTGTGGGACCTCCGGGATGGGGTCGAGCCCCACCACGACCAACCGGGCGCCCGCGCGGAGGCATGCCTGAGCTGCAGACCAACCGAGGCCTCGAGTCCCTCCGATAATCACCAAACAGCGCCCGCTCAGCGCACCCGGGCGCTCGGAGCTAGTCCCGGTAGCGTCGTGTGAGGTCGCCATAGGCATCGATGCGGCGGTCGCGGAGGAAGGGCCAGTGCGTCCGAGTGACGTCCACCTTTGCTAGGTCCACGGAAACCAACAAATTCTCAGGCCGGTCGACCGAGGCCTTGCCCAGCAATTGGCCGCTGGTGCCAGCGACAAAGCTTTGCCCCCAGAATTCGAGCCCATCGCCACCAATAGGGCGTTCCAAACCGATTCGGTTCACGGCGGCCACGTAGCAGCCGTTGGCGATCGCATGGGAGCGTTGGATGGTCTCCCAGGCACCGTGCTGATGGATGCCGTATTCGGCCTTTTCGGAAGGGTGCCAACCGATCGCGGTGGGATAGAAGAGAATCTCAGCCCCGCTCATCGCCGTCAGTCGCGCCGCCTCGGGGTACCATTGGTCCCAGCAAATGAGCACACCGATGCGACCGAAGCGGGTGTCCCAAGTTCGGAAACCGGTATCCCCCGGAGTGAAATAGAATTTTTCGTAGAAGAGGGGATCGTCCGGGATGTGCATCTTCCGGTAGATGCCCAGCAAGGACCCGTCCGCATCGATGACGACGGCCGTGTTGTGGTACAGCCCTTCGGCGCGCTTTTCGAAGAGCGACGCGATCACCACCACCCCGTGCTCCTGGGCGAGACGTTGGAACGCCCGCGTGCTCGGACCTGGAATGGGCTCTGCGAGGTCGAAATATCGATGCTCTTCCGACTGGCAGAAATATTGCGATCGGACCAATTCCTGGGTGCAAAGGATGTTGGCTCCATTCTTTGCGGCTTGCGCGCCCGCCTCCAGGCACAACCTCAAATTCTCCTCGGGATCGGGCCCGCAGGCATGTTGTAAAAGACCGAGAGTCACCGATCGGGTCTTAGGACGTGGGTTCATGGTGGCGTTCTGGTTCAACCCTCGGGCGAGGGTGCTATGCGCTCTGCGTTCCGAATCGCCCGAAGAGGAACCCGATGGTGTTGGGGGAGTGGTGCAAGTCAAGGGCTCGGCGTAAGGAAACCGCTAGCCGGGCCACCTGCAGCAGTAAAATAGATAAAAACCGCGCTTTCATTGGGTTTTCTCTTGCGACGACGTGTGACGCGTTGCTAAATCCGCTCCGAAGTCACTTCGGATCAATCACACATCCCAATTCTTAAACCCAATATTTATGGCCAAAGCTGTCAAAGCCCTCACCAAGTCTCAGATCACCGCCGTCCTCGCCGAGAAGGCCGAGATCAGCAAGAAGCAAGCCTTGGCGGTTCTGGAGGCACTCGCTGAGCTCGCCTACAAGAACGCCAAGAACACCTTCACCTTCCCCGGCGTCGGTAAGTTGGTGTTGGTGAACCGTAAGGCCCGTGTCGGCCGCAATCCGGCCACCGGCGCTGAGATCAAGATCCCCGCCAAGAAGGTCGTTAAGTTCCGCGTGGCCAAGGCCGCCAAGGACGCGATCCTCGGCTCGAAGTAATCGAAGGATTCCTCGGTCATTCTTTTCAAGGCGCCCGGTAACGGGCGCCTTTTTGTTTTCTTCGGGGGCAACGGATTTACCAATGAGATCGAGGAGTGGGGCTGCGTGATACCTCGTCAGATGAGCAATTCGGTGGTCTGCCCCATCTCGGAAGCCGAGGGATTGTAACGTGTTTCGTTTTGAAACGACTTTGCCTTTCCTGCGTGTTTTCCAAACTATGCACCACCCTATGGATGACGCCCCCGTTTCCTCGAGACTCTTCGTCACCCGGAGATTGCCATGGATACTGGCCGTTACGGCTTTTGTCGTCTTCCTACTCACACGCAATGCCTGGATCGGAATCAATAGCCTGCGGTCCGTCTATGAGGCGTCGGGCTGGGGTTTTGAAAACGCGTTCTCTCAACCTCTCAACCAGATCTTTGGAACCGTCGTGTCCGCGCTGACGGGCTCCCGGTTTCCCGGTCAGGCAAATATCCTCACGGCAGCGATGGCCGCTGCGGTGGTTTACCTACTGGCCCGTTGCGTGGCGTTGCTTCCCCATGACCGGCGCCACGAGGAGCGCATCCGCGAGTTTTCGGACATAGCCTTGCTGACAATTCCCTTGGCCTGGGTGCCGCCGGTTTTGGCGGTGGGTCTCTTGGCCTTCCAGTTGACGTTCTGGCAGCATGCCACGGCCTTCACCGGGGAGATGATTGATCTTTTGATCTTCGCAGCAGCGATACGAAACCTGCTGGAATATCGACTCGATCGAAAGGAATCCCGATTGTGGATT
>CAMATE010000313.1 GCA_945861075.1 Akkermansia muciniphila | reverse complement strand
AGTGCCACCAAGTCCCGCGTACAGGCTTTGGCTCAGCAAATGGGGTACGTTCCGGATGCCTCAGCCAGTGGACTCAGAAATCGTAAGACACGCCTCCTGGGTCTGGTGATTCCGGCGCCGACCGATCCGGTTTATTCCCGTGTGTTGCTGGCTCTGGAAAGTCAGGCCTATGAGCGGGGGTTCGACCTGTTGTTGGCTCATTCCCTGGGTAAAACGGATCGCGAGGATTCCGTGATCCGTCGTTTGATGTCTCGCCGGGTGGATGGTGTCTTCATCGCCCCGGTCTATCGCATGGCGTCATCAGCGCCGATTTATGATGACCTGCTCAAGCAAGGCATCCCCACGGTCTTGTTGGGGCATCGGGCTCCCTTTTGCAGTCAATTCGTGAATGTGGAAACCGATGATTTGGCGGCTTCCAGTGCCGTCACTCAGCATTTGGTATCGCTCGGTCATCGTCGCATCGCATTTTTGGCCGGACCCACCCATTCGCCGTGGGCCCAAGAGCGCATCGAGGGATACCGGCGCGGTTTGCGCGATGCGGGCATTCCCTTGGATGACCGGTTGATCTTCCATGCCGGATCCACCGTGGAAGAGGGCGCTGCCGCGGCCATGCAATTCATCCAGGAAAACCCCGGAGCCACAGCGATTCAGGCGGCGAATGATTTGGTGGCTATCGGAGCCGCCGACGCCCTGCTCAATCAGGGCGTTCGCATCCCTCAGGACCTCAGCGTCGCGGGCTTCGGCAATGTTCTGGTCAGCGAGTTCTTCCGCGTGCCCCTCACGACGGTGCGACAACCGAAGCTGCGACTGGGTTCCGTGGCGATGGAGTTGATGCAGAAGTTGCTCGATGGCGAGCATCCGGAATCCGCACGTCTGCCTGCCGAATTGACGCCGCGGGCCAGCACGGGTCCGGTGCCCGCATAGGTCCCAGATCCCGATTCTTTGACGGACTGGGTTTCAGGGAGCCCCGGGTCTCTGCCGGATTCAGCGCCAGTGTTGGGTCTTTAACCAAGCCAACAGGTCGGCAGTCCAAGCGTGCGGGTTTTCGAAGGCCGGTGGTTTGGCTCCCAGTCCAATCCCATGCGGCTTTCCGTCGTAGAGGTGCAATTCGAAGGGGACCTTGTGGCGTCGGCAAGACGTGGCAAAGGCCATGGAGTTCTCGATGGGTACCGCCCCGTCATCCCGCAACGACCAAATGAAGACCGGTGGAGTTGTCGCGCTGACCCGGTTTTCGTTGGAGAGGTCCTCGATCAAATCCGCCGGCGGATTGTCTCCGAGCAAATTGCGGCGTGAACCGGCATGGCTGAAAGGTCCCATGGAAATGACCGCATAGCACAGGACGCCCAAATCTGGTCGGCTGCTAACGCGCTCCACCGGGTCCGAGGCCTGGGTGTTGCCGGCGTCGTGGTGGGTGAGAAGGGTGGAGGCCAGGTGGCCACCGGCGCTGCTGCCCATGATGCCGATCCGGTTGGGATCCACGCCCCATTCCGCGGCGTGGGCTCGGACCCAACGAACCGCCCGAGCGGCATCTTGAAGCATGGAGGGGTGCCGATACCCATGGCTTCCCAGTCGATATTTGACGACGAATCCGTGGACCCCCTCCCGGTTGAGGAATTGAGCGTAGTCGCGCCCTTCATGTCCGGCCAATCCGCCATAGCCTCCGCCGGGCAGGATCACCATGGCCGGTTGAGCCTGTGAGGTCCGGGCTGCGGGGTAGGTGGTGAGCGTCGGAACGTCCACATCATTGGTTTCCCGAGATCCGGGGACGGATCCCGCGGGCCAGAGCGGCACGGTGGTGGATTCGGCTTGGAGCACTCCCAGCATGAGGGCGGTGCCCAGCAGGAATTTCAAGGGGGACATGGTGCCCCAGATCCTGACGGACCGCGGTTCGGAGGGAATCACAAATCGGGAGCGACTCATCGAGTGCCCTGTCACCGGTGGTCGTGGGTCAGCCGATGAAATCAGTCTCTTCAGGCCGCACAACCAACACCGGACAGGTGGCGTGCCGGACAATCTTCTCGGCAACACTGCCCATGAGCATGTGTTTGAAACCCGTGCGTCCGTGGGTGGTAACGACCAGAAGATCATTGCCCAATTCAATGACCGCGCTGATCACCTCATGCCACGGCCGGCCGACTCGAACGATCACCTCGGTGTCGCGGGCAGAATCAAGACCCGATGCCATTTCCAGCAACTGCCTCCGCACGGATTCTATCTGCTTGGATTCATCCTCCGGTGAGTAGGCAGGAATGTATCCATATTCTGGAGGCAGGACCATGGGTTCGATGACGTGGAGCAAGGTGACTTTCGACTGGAAGGTGGAGGCGAATCCGTCTGCGTAGTCGATCGCCTTTCGAGAGGCGGCGGAAAAGTCCGTGGGAACCAAGATGTGCCGCGGATGCAGTCGGCTGGGTTGAGCCTTGGGCAACGGACTCAAGGCGTGATGCCCGGCTGGAGTGGTCACCAGAAGCCGTGTCGTGGTGGTTTCGGTCGGGGTTGCTGTGGTCGAGTGGTTTTTCATGGAAGGCAGGATTTGTTGGGTTTTGGGGTTATCGAACACTGACGCAGCAATTGATGCCGCCGAATGGGTTGGTGACGGTGACTGCGGACCCGGGATCGGCCACCCAACGGCCGTCCACCACAAAGAGGTACTCATAAGTCCCATGCTCCAGTTCAAGAGTCTTGGACCAGCGTCCGTGCCCCAGGGGGATCATCGGTGTCGAAGACGGATGCCACTCGTTGAAGGTGCCGGCGATCGACACCGCCGAGGCATTCGGATCCAAAAAAGTGAAATCCACCGGGCGGGATGGATGGGGTTGCGCATCACTCGAAGAAGGGTTTTGGACGTGGGATTTCTTTTTCATGGGCATCACTAACTGCCAGCAGAACTTCGACGCGAGGATGCGGTCGGGCCACGCATTGCTTGTTCGGGGTGGAGCCAATTTTGCGAAGCGGTCGGATTGGCTTCGTCCATATTGTGCGGCAGGGAGCAAAAACAGAGGCACGCCTTGCAAAACCCGGAGGGTATTGCGTGGTCGCGAGCGAGCAGTCTTTCCAGAGCCAATCCACGGACGTCGGCGTGGAGTCGAGGCGTCTGGGACCCTTTAAAATCGGCATGAAACCGACTCACTACTGAACCCAAGGCACGCCTACGGGCTAATCGCATGGTCCGGAGTTCGGATCGCCTGCTCAGCCGTGTTGGGATCCACCGGCGGTTTCAATCAAGATTCGGGATAGGCAATGGGCTGATACCGCCTACGGAAATCCATCGGACTGCGATGAAACACCTCACCCAATATCCCCTTCGTCCGCTTCGTGGATACTCGGTCCTAGCACCCATTCGGGTGTCGATGACGACAAAAAAGGTAAAGCTTATGAATGGCGACGGAGAATTGATCGACGCACTGGAGCATTCCCCCTTGTACCAAGGATACCGACGGGCCTTCACCGTTGCGACCGGATTGCCCTTGGCCTTGCGGCCCATGGTGACTTGCCAACTGCTGCTGCATGGCAAAACAGGGGAAAACCCGTTTTGTGCCATGACCGCGGAGAAGAGTCGCACTTGTGCGGCTTGTCTGCACATGCAA
>CAMATE010000312.1 GCA_945861075.1 Akkermansia muciniphila | reverse complement strand
GCCACCGACCGGATTTCAGCTTTCGACTGCGTGATGCCCAACGGCATCCCCAGAAAGGGTGAAGTCCTCACGCAAATCTCCCATTTCTGGTTCGACCAGACTGAGTCGTGGCTTCCGAATCACCGGTTGCTCAAGACCGAAGATCCCCTGCCCGACCGACTCAAGCCCTTCGCGTCGATTCTGGACGGCCGGAGCATGATCGTACGAAAAACCCAACCGCTGCCCATCGAGTGTGTGGTCCGCGGTTATCTTTCGGGATCGGGCTGGAAGGAATATCGGAAGTCCGGATCCGTGTGCGGCATCGCCTTGCCTCCAGGACTGGTGGAGTCATCGGAGTTGCCAGAACCCATCTTCACCCCCGCCACCAAGGCCGAATCGGGGCACGACGAGAACATTTCCTTCGAACAAGCCGTCCAACTCACTGGGCCCGCAGTTGCTGAGCAAGCCCGCGACCTCAGTCTGCGGCTTTACCGCTTTGCCCGCGACTATGCGCGGACCCGCGGCATCATCATCGCAGACACCAAGTTTGAGTTCGGACTCGTGGACGGCCAGCTCATCCTGATCGACGAGGTGCTCACTCCCGATTCATCCCGTTTCTGGCCGGCTGAACACTATGCGGCCGGTCGTGGGCAACCCAGTTTCGACAAGCAGTTCGTCCGCGATCATCTGGAGACGCTCGACTGGGATAAGACTCCGCCCGCCCCTGCCCTGCCAGCCGACATCGTGGCCAAGACCCAGGCCAAGTACCTGGAAGCCTATCGACTGCTCACTGGCAAACCGCTCTGAGCTCGAACCCGCCTTAGACCCCAATTCAGCCTCCGATTTCCCATGCTCAAGGCGCCCACACTGAAAGACCCGCTGCGCACCGATGGACGCTTTGCCATCGTTTGCTCCCGCTACAATGCCGAGTACACCGATCCGATGCTCGACGCCGCCCGGACGGTCCTCGAAGCGGCGGGAGCCTCGTTCGTCGAGGTGATTCGGGTGCCCGGTGCTTTTGAAATCCCCATGGCAGCCTCGGCAGTCGCCCGCCGCAAACGCAGCCGCGTCCGGGCGATCCTCTGCCTCGGAGTCCTCTGGCAGGGTGAAACCTCCCACGCCGAACAAATCGGCAGTGCTGTCACCCGAGCCTTGATGGACATCAGCTTGGCCACCGGCATCCCGTGCATCCACGAAGTGCTCACCATCCAAACCGAAAAACAGGCGCGCCAACGCTGTATCGATCCACGGACCAACCGAGGCATCGAAGCCGCCCATGCAGCCCTCGAGATCTCCGAGGCGTTGGCCAGCATCCGGACTCCGGGATCTGAGCGACAAACCCTCTGACTCCCTACCCAACATGACCCAAAACCGAGCCCCCATCTCCGCGGACCGCCTCACTCTGGTCCTCGCCTTCTCCATTCTCGGTCTGGATCAGTTGACCAAGTGGATGGTGATGCGCTGGATGGAATTCGGTGCTGAGAAAACGATCTTGGATGGGTTTTTCAAATTGGTTCACTGGGGCAACACAGGGGCGGCTTGGAGCATCTTTCGGCATCACAACAACTGGTTGGCCGTGTTTTCGGCGATCGCCATGCTGGCTCTCTGGCGCTGGCGGCGCCAATTCGAGTACCACCACCGCCTCGGACAAATCGCCTTGGGACTGCTCTTCGGCGGAATCGTCGGCAACTTGCTCGATCGCATCGTGCATGAGCATGTGGTCGATTTCCTGAGGTTCTACTGGAACCGCCGCAGCGGTGCTGAACTGGGTTTTCCGGCTTTCAACGTCGCGGATTCGGCCATTTGCACCGCGGTGGGCATTCTGCTGATTCTCTCCTGGCAGGCAGAGCCGCAGACCACCTCTGGAAAGCCCGTCGGTGGCGGCACGCCGAAATGAGTCCCATTCTCCTGACTGGCCCCACCGCCTCCGGCAAATCGGCCGTGGCCATCGAACTGGCGCTACGGATCGGTGGGGAGATCATCTCCGTGGACTCCATGCAGGTGTACCGTGGGTTGGACATTGGAACAGCGAAGCCCTCTGGAGATGAGCGAGCTCGGGTACCCCATCACCTCATGGATGTCGTTGGGTTGGACGAGCCCTTCGATGCCGCCCGGTTCGTCCAGTTGGCCAATGCCGCCATTCAAGACATCGAGGGGCGCGGTCGGACGGCCATTCTCTGCGGAGGGACTGGACTCTATTTCAATGCCTGGCTTGGGGGGCTCGGCTCGGCTCCGCCACCGGATCCAGATTTGCGGGCACAACTCGAAGCGGCCACCACCGCGGAACTCCTGGAGGAACTGGCCCGAAAAGATCCGGTGACACTCGACCAGATCGACATTCAAAACCGTCGTCGCTTGGTCCGGGCCGTCGAAGTCATCCGCATCACCGGAAAACCTTTTTCGCTGCAGCGGGCGAAATGGCCCGAGCAAGGCGGACTAGCCACAGCGGGCCGCGCCTTCGGAATCCAACGAGATCGACAAGATTTGGTGCGCCGCATCCACGAGCGGGTGGAGCGGATGTTCGCTGCGGGACTGGTTGCGGAGACCCAAGAGCGCCTGCAGCAAGGATTGCGAGAAAACAGGACCGCCATGCAGGCCATTGGATACCGGCAGGTGGTGGAACACCTCGAGGGGTTGATGTCACTGAGAGCCACCCTTGAGAGGGTTCAAATCAAGACACGCCAATATGCCAAGCGGCAAATGACCTGGATGCAAGGCCAACTGGATCTGGCTTGGCTGGAGATTGGGTCCAAGGAAACCCCTTCCGAGACCGCAGACCGCATCCTCCGACAATGGGAAGCCACTCCGACAGCCTCGGATCCCACGGCGTCTCCGAACGGATAACCCTCCCGCTGCGGAATCGAAGTCTGGGCCTTTTGCTCTGCAACGGACACCAGCCAAACGCTTGGAGCACCAACCCATGCGATTCAGCGCATCACCCGGGCATGAATTGTGGATCGGACACCGTATCAGGGAGCCACGATACGAAGGTCAATGATCTCTCCCGGATACACCGTCAGGTTACCCGGAAGTGAAACCAAGATCGGGAGTCCATTTTCTGCCACGACGCCACCGCCCATACCGCCCGATGAGGCCGACGCACTTCTGGGCAACAGAGTCGGGGAGATCGGCTCCAATTGGGATCCCACCCGAATCACTTCACCCACCCCCGCCTCCCGATTGCCTGCACGAGACCGGACCTCTACCTTCATGCCAGTTCGAGCCTGCAATTGGATGGGTTGACGGACAAAGGCGACCACGCGGGAAGGTTTCTCTTGGGAGACGGTCAAGATAGGCTCCCCGGCCTGGATGGTTTCTCCGGTCCATCGGTGCACCACACTCACCACTCCATCGAATGGTGCCAACAAATCGACAGGCATCATCTGGGATTCGATGAGATCGAGGTTCTTGGATTCGACGTCGATGGCGGCCAACGTTGACTTGGATTCCTGACCATCCGGCCGCTTGGACTGCATGAGCTGAATGCTGTCCCCAATTTGCGTCACCAACTGCTCCAACTCCTTCACGGACGCGTCTTCCACCGCGGCATCGCGCCGGGATATGTCCAAATCATTCTGACTCAAAGCTGGAAATGGGGAACTCGCTCCAGCATT
>CAMATE010000311.1 GCA_945861075.1 Akkermansia muciniphila | reverse complement strand
ACGTTCCGAAGTTCCAACGCGGCGGGCATGTATTCAGAGTGTTCCGCTCGTTCGGTATCGACAAGGACATCCCGACCTCCCGGGCCGATCCGTCGCAGAATTGGAACAGCTTCTCGGATTCCCTCCCGGATCCACCGAAGGCATGATGGCCCCGCGCAATGAATCCGACCGCCCCATCCTTCACCGTCAACGGACGCACCTACACCCCACCGGCCCGACCCGTGGCTGTCTTGTGTCTGGATGGTTCCGCCGACGCCTACTTGGATGCCGCCATGGCCCGCGGCCTCATGCCCCAGGTGCAACGGTTGGCCGTTCAGGGATGGCGCGGCTCGGCCCGGGCCGCCATGCCCACCTTCACCAATGTGAACAACAGCGCCATTGTCACGGGCGTGCCTCCGGCCGTTCACGGGATCGGTGGCAATTTCTTCTACGACACCTCCATCGGCCAGGAGGTGATGATGAATTCCTCGAAGTTCCTCCGCGTTCCCACGTTGTTTCCAGCCGCCCAAGGCGCCGGCCGCAAGGTGGCCGTGGTGACCGCCAAAGAAAAACTCCGGGACATCTTCGCCAGCGGTCTGATCAGCCAGGGAGGCATCGCCTTCTCTTCCGAAAAAGCGCGGGAAGCCACGATCGCCACGCACGGCATCGATGAGGTCGAATCGCTGGCGGGCCCGACACCGGCCATTTATTCGGGCGACGCCTCGCTGTATGTGCTCAAGGCGGGTGTGCAACTGCTGCAGGCCGGACGCGCGGATTTCCTGTACCTCAGCACCACCGACTTCATGCAGCACAAGTACGTGCCAGACGCGCCAGAAGCCCTCGCGTTCTATGCCGCCATCGATGCGGAGGTCGGACGGTTGCTCTCCCTGGGTGCGGTGGTCGGAATCACGGCCGACCACGGAATGAACTCGAAACAACGCGCCGATGGGTCTCCCAACGTGGTGTATCTCGAGTCCGAACTGAACGCCCGGTGGGGCGAAGGATTCCGCGTCATCCTGCCGATCACCGATCCCTACGTCGTCCATCACGGAGCCTTGGGTTCGTTTGCACAAGTGCACTTGCCGACCGACCGGTCCATCCCGCTGACCGAAGTGTTGGACTTCGTGGCCACCCTGCCCGGCATCACCGAAGTGCTGTCGCGCGACAAGGCCGCCCGGCTCATGGAATTACCGGCCGACCGCATGGGCGACCTGGTGGTTTGCTCGGGCCGCGACGCGGTCATTGGGCGCACTCCGGCCTACCACGACCTCAAGGCCATCGAAGGAGGGCTCCGATCGCACGGCGGCCGGTACGAAGAAATCGTCCCCTTCATCCTGAGCCACCCGCTGCGGCCCGAGTACACCGCCCGAGCCTTGGGTGACCCGCGCAACTTCGACATCTTCGACTTCACCTGCAATGGCACCCAAGCCCACTGATCTTCGGATGAACGTCCGAACCGACAGTTGGACTTCCCGAGCCCTCCGCCTTTTTCCCGGCGGATCCAATGGTGAATTTGGCATTCCTCACGAACTCTTGGTGATCCTGGAGCGCGGCCAAGGTGCAAAAATCTGGGACACGGAAGGGCGGGAATTCCTGGACTTCACCATGGCCTGGGGATCAGCCCTGGTGGGGCATGCCCATCCGAAAGTCGTGGAGGCGGCCGCCACGGCAGCCCGAGACGGCGTGAACTTCGCCTCGCTCAATCGCCGTTCCATCGAGTTGGCCGAGCGCATCGCCTCGGTGAGCCCCTGCGCTGAGCGCATCCGCTTCGTCGCTTCGGGCACCGAAGCAACCCTGCTCTGCCTGCGGGTGGCCCACACCGCGACCGGCCGGCCGAAAGTGCTGCGCTTTGAAGGCGCCTATCATGGCCAGCATGCCGTCGGAGTGGCGGGCATGATCCACAGTCGTCCGACCGATTTGCCCACGTGCGACACGGCTGGAGCCGGGGCCCCCTGGGCCGAGCGGGACGTGCTCGTCGCCCCTTACAACGATCTCGAGGGAACGACCCGAATCCTCGAAGCGCACGCCCCATCGCTGGCCGCGGTGATCGTGGAACCGTTGCATCGCTGCCTGAAACCCAAACCCGGTTTTCTGGAAGGCCTGCGCGAACTCACCCGGCGTCATGGCATTGTGCTCATCTTCGACGAAGTGGTGACCGGCTTCCGACTCGCGCCCGGCGGCGCCCAGGAACACTACGGTGTAATCCCCGATTTGGTGGCTTACGGAAAGGCCCTCGGAGGCGGTTTCCCCATCGGAGCCTTCGCTGGCCGAGCCGACATCATGGAGGTCTTGGAGGAACGCCGCCTGCCGGGCCCTCGTTACTTGTGGAGTGCGTCCACCACAGGAGGCAATCCCGTCTCGTGTGCCGCCGCTCTGGCCACCCTCGACCTCTTGCTGCAACCCGGAGTCCATGACGGACTGCACCAACTCGGCCGCCGCTTCCGTGAAGGCCTTCAATCGGTGATCCAAAGCGCCGGAGAATCGGCTCAAATCCTCGGAGACGGCCCGCTGGGTCAGGTGGCGTTCTCAGGCTCCCCCGTCGTCGATCAGACCTCTTGGCTGGCCAGCGACCGGGCCCGCGGTGGCCGCCTCATGTTGGAGTTGCTGGCGCGCGGCATCTTCCTCAACCCGATGGGCACCAAACTCTACCTGTCTCTCGATCATTCCGAAACCATTCTAAATCGCTTCATGGACGCCTTCTCCGAAGCTCTCCCCGCTTCGGCGTCACCCCGTTGACCGTTTCACCTTTTTCTTCTGATGAACCTCAAGAGCCTCGTTGCCGGAAAACCGATCGATTCGGATTCCGTGCTCACCGTCCGCAATCCCTACGACCAGTCCGTCTCCGGCACGGTCACCCTCGCCACCCGGCAGCACGCCTTGGATGCGATCGCCGCCGCCACGGGTTTCCGGGAGACCCCCACCCGCTACCAGCGGTCTGAGATCCTGGAGAAAACCCGGAGCGCGCTGGAAAGCCGGCGCGAGGAATTCGCTAGCATCATCACCTCGGAAGCCGGCCTGGCGCTGCGGGAAGCACGCTATGAAGTCGGTCGAACCGTGGACGTGCTCCGCTTCGCCGCCATGGAAGCCTTGCGCGACGACGGTCAGATCTTCTCGTGCGACATTTCCGCACAGGGCAAGGCCCGCAAGATCTTCACCACCCGGGAACCGCTGCGCTGCGCGGTGGCGATCACGCCCTTCAACCATCCGTTGAACCAGGTGGCCCACAAGTTGGGACCCGCTATCGCCGCCGGCACACCCATCGTCCTCAAACCCTCCGAAAAGACGCCGCTCGTTGCGCTGCGTTTTGCCGAACTGCTCCATGCCTCCGGGCTTCCGGGACCGATGTTGAGCGTGCTGCTCGGACCGACCTCGGAGGTCGCCGAAGTGTTGGTCGGACATCCGGAGGTCGAAGTGGTCGCCTTCACCGGCAGCGTGCCGGTGGGCAAGAAGATCTCCGCCACGGCGGGCTACAAGAAGCTGGTGCTGGAGCTCGGCGGCAACGATCCCCTCATCGTCTTGGAAGACGCGGATATGGACTTGGCCATCACGCTGGCGGCGGAGGGTAGTTCCCGCAACTCGGGCCAACGCTGCACGGCTGTCAAACGCATCCTGGTTCAAGAATCCATCGCCGAAGAATTCACCC
>CAMATE010000310.1 GCA_945861075.1 Akkermansia muciniphila | reverse complement strand
ACTTCGTGCGCGACCTTGGCCAAAAAGACCGAGTCCACTCCGCCAGAATAGGCCACGACGCAACTGCCGTAGCTGGCGAGGAGTTCGCGAAGGGCGCGGTCCTTGGCCTCGGTGATGGGTTTCAACGCGATGAGTGGAACGGTGGAGTTCAAACCGTAAACAGGGAATCGGGTCGGTCGTTGACGCCGAGGTTGAGCCCTCCTTGCTGGATCTCGACGACCGCACCGTTCTTCCAGAGACTGCGGCGGTAAAGTGTGGCGAAACCAAAGTCGGGGGCGGCGCCGCCCTGGCCACCCACGAGCTCGCTGCCGCGGCGGACGTTGTCTTGCATCCAAGCGGGCAGGAGCAGGTGGAAGGGGTTGCGTTTCACTTCGCCGGCGTGGAAGGAAATGCCTGTCACGAGGTCGGTGAGGTCGTTTTCGCTGATTTCGACCATGAGGTTGGGGCGTGTCATCTGGCCCCAGTATTCAGTTTCGATGAGAACGGTTTGGAAGTCAGGGCCGAGGGTGGCGAGGGCGTCCATCACGAGGTGATGGGTTCCGATGTGGGAGCCGTTCCAATCGGCGACATGGGGGACGAGGATGGCTGCGGGGGCCTCGCGGCGCAGGATGTCGGCGATGCATCGGACCATGGGAGCCCAGACGGCGGGTTCTTCAGAGCGGCACTTGGGGGTGACTTTTTCGAGGCCGTTCGGGCTGGTTTGGATCAAACCGAAACCCATGTAAGCGCAGGCGGCTTGGAGTTCGGTCCAACGTTCGGATTGGCGGGCGCGGTTGCTGCCCTGGGTGACGGCGACGTTCTGGATGTTCCATCCGCATTCGCGCAGGAGGCGCAAGGCAAGGCCGCCGATGATGCATTCGTCGTCGGGGTGCGGGGAAAAGATGAGAGCTTTGGGGGCACCCGGGCGTGGCGTAGCCACGGTGTTCGGGGAAAATCCACCTATGGGGAAGGAGCGGCCTTCTCGGAAGCTGCGGGCGTAATCGCGGACGATCGAAGCGTAGGGGTTCATACGGGCGTGGCGATTGTAGTGTGGCCTTGAGCGGAGAAAAGGACCGAGTCGGGTTGTTGAGTGAGGGAGGCTCCGCGGTGTCAGGCCTGCGCTCGCTGAGGAGGCTCTGGGAAGGAGGAGCTTTCGCGCTATGCGCGATGGGGTTTGGATGTTCGCCTCCAAGGCTCGCTCCGGCCTGACACCGCTCCGCCCTGGATTTGGGTGGGCCTGCGCTCGCTGAGGAGGCTCTGGGAAGGAGGAGCTTTCGCGCTGTGCGCGAAGGGGTTTGGAGTGTTCGCCTCCAAGGCTCGCTCCGGCCTGACACCGCTCCGCCCCGGGTTTTGGGTGGGCCTGCGCTCGCTGAGGAGGCTCTGGGAAGGAGGAGCTTTCGCGCTGTGCGCGAGGGGTTGGAGTGTTCGCCTCCAAGGCTCGCTCCGGCCTGACACCGCTCCGCCCGGGTTTTGGTGGGTTGCGTGGGGGCGGGCTGACTCGGCTTGGGAGTGCCCCAACGGGGCACGGCATACCAGCCCGGGGTGGAACCCCGGGTAGGGCAAAGCTGCAATTGATGCGTTCTGAAGGAACGCCGCATAGCGCTCAGATCGTCCATCGACGCACCGGGATGCGAGAGTCTTCCAAGGCTCGCTACGGACCGTTCCCGCTGCTGCATCGGGTGGGGCGAATCGAATGAGGGTCCGGTGTGGACAATCGGCGGGATCTTGTTTTCATAGAACCACTCCCAGATCAGACCCCTATTCCATGAAACCCCGGATCAATCTCCATGCCCGCGCGGCCTTTACGTTGATCGAACTCCTAGTGGTGATTGCGATCATTGCGATTTTGGCGGGCATGCTCCTGCCGGCCCTGGGCAAGGCCAAGGTAAAGGGGGAGACCATTGCGTGCATGAACAACCTGAAGCAAATCGCGCTCTTCATGCAGTTGTACACGGATGACAATCAGGAGGTGTTTCCCGGTCACCGGAATGGAAACCTGACCACGTCCGATGAACTGCCTTCCCGGACGAATTGGTGGGGTACGGCCATGGTGGGTTATGCCAAGGGACAATCGAATTACTTCCGCTGCCATGCTTTGAAAGGGAAGCGCAAGGATGCCGGCATTAGTTGGTCTTGGAAATTCGACTGTCACCTCGTGGGCTATGGCTACAACGCGTTTTTCCTCGGATTGCACCCCTATGATTCCCACGAGGCCGCCGGGCTCTCGACCACCAAGTGGTTCAAGCGCTCATCCATCGTGAATCCCGCTCAGAACCTCGTCGTGGGCGACACCATGCCCAAGCCGGACCTGACTTGGAGCAGCAGTCTGTGGTGGCCGAGCTCGGGCATGACTCCGGGCCGGGGCAATACTTATGAGGGCATTGATGACAACCGCCATGGTCGCCGCGGGAATGTGGTGTTCAATGACGGCCACGCGGAGACCCGTCGGAGTGCCAACATCAATCCGCCGGATGACCCGATCAAAGGTGGGGCCAATCAGTTCCGTAATGCGCTCTACTGGGATCCGCTTCAGCGCAAGGGAACTGCTGAATAGCGGTTAGAACCGCACGACGGGCTTCGTTGCTCAGGTCGCCGGCATCAGCCCTGTCGGTTCATTCATTGGACTTCAAAGCCACCGGTCGGTGCATCAATGTCGTCGTGTGAGCGATGTTTCCAGTGAATTGGTCAGTGCCCGCCATGCGCGCTTGGCGGCGGAGATCTTGGCCCACGACCGGGCGTATTACGTCCTGTCGGCGCCGGCCATCACGGATCTGGAATACGACCAATTGTACCGGGAGCTCCAGCAGTTGGAGTCGGCTCATCCGGAACTGATCACTCCCGAATCCCCCACCCAGCGTGTGGGCGGGGCTCCTGCCGAAGGGTTTGCGCGTGTGGAACACCAACGGCCGATGTTGTCGCTCGAAAAGGTCGAGGCCTCCGAGTCTCCCTCATCGGCCGAGGAGCCCGATCGCGAGCGGCGGGTGCAATTGCAGGACGAGAATACTCTGGCCGCCTTGAGTGCCTGGTATGCCCAGATCGGCAAGACGCTCGGCCGGGACACCGTGCCGCTCATCATGGAGCCCAAGGTGGATGGCGTGTCGTTGAGCGTTCATTACCGGCGCGGCAAGTTGACCCTGGGTGTAACCCGCGGAGACGGCCGCTTTGGTGACGACATCACGGCCAATTTGCGGACGTTGCGCTCGATACCGCTGCTGTTGGCGACTTCGAATCCCCCGGAGTGGATCGAGATCCGCGGCGAGGCGTACATGACTTTGGCGGATTTCGGCGTCATGAATGCCGCCCTCGTCGCGGCGGGGGAGAAGGCGGCACCCAACCCCCGAAACGCCACCTCAGGCACCTTGAAATTGCTGGATCCAAGGGTGGTGGCCCAGCGCCCCATCCGTGCCGTCTTCTATGCGGTGGGGGCGAGCGAAGGGATTCGTTTTGAAAGTCATTCCGAAATGCTGCGTCAGTACCAGGCGTGGGGACTGCCGGTTCAGGGCTGCTGGTGGGCTTGTGGCGGGATGGACGAGTTGCTCGGCATCTACCGGACCGCGGTCGTGGCGGGATACGATGAGGACCGGGACTTGCGCCGCCAGTTGCCCTACGAAATCGATGGCGTGGTCATCAAGGTGGATCGATTTGAAGACGCCGCGCGCA
>CAMATE010000309.1 GCA_945861075.1 Akkermansia muciniphila | reverse complement strand
CATGGCATTCTGCCGCGTGCTGTTTTCGAAACTCAGTCGGACAACGGAGGCCGCAGTCGGTTACTTCGAACTCGGAATGAGCCAGTCGGCCTTGCAGGAATTAGATCAACTCCCCCCCGGAGACCAACTGGAGCCGGAGGTGCTCGAGTTGCGTTGTGTCATTCACCAGCAAATGGGGCATTGGGTCGAAGCGGCCAATGCCTTCAACGCGTTGTGTGCGCGCCGAGATGCCGATGTAGAGCACTTCATCGGGTGGGGCTGCTGCCTTTACGAACTCGGCGCCTATGAAGAAGCCCGACAGGCCTTACTCACGGCCCCGAAGGCCCTCCAGCTCAACGGGCTTTGGAATTTCCATCTCGCCTGTTACGAGGCCTTAGTCGGCCTCCCGGAAGCCGCACGGGAACGGGTCGAATTGGCCATACGCATCGATCCCTGCCTCAAGCACATGGCCCAGCAGAATACGCGGCTGGCTCCGTTACTCCGGTCCCTTCCCTGAGTTCCCAGCGCGATGGGAGACGGCGACGAGAATGGTTGCGTCGAAATCGATTCGGCTGCGGCCGATTTGTCGCTCCCCTCAGCCCAAGGCGGGTGAACCGACAGGACCCGAGTACTCGTAGAGCGGGCCATCCAGACCCCGGCCGGGCCAATCCACCTGATCGACGCCCTCTCGCTCCACGCCCTGAAGCAGTGGTTCCACAAAAAGTCCCTCCGCCTCGAAGACCAGGAGATCGGTCCGCGACACCAAGCCTGAGCCGGTGTCATGGCACCTCAGGGAGGCGCTGAGACACAATTCCCGTATCCGGCGGAGTTGGTCTCCTTCGATTTCGCCGGCTCGATGCAGCACCACCACGGGACGCGGCGCTGCGGTCAATTGCTGGAAGGGTCCATGGGCGAACTGAAGCAATTCCTGGAGGGTCGGCGCCGGTCGAAAGAGTCCCTCTACAAACTTGAAAGCCAGGTTCTGGAGGCACTCGATCAGGTCCGGCGAGGCGAGTAACACGAAGCCCTGACCGAAGACCTCGGGCTCCATACGAGGCCAAGCGACCCGGCCCGCCGACCAGCCCGTGCGGAACGCTTGGGCCGCCTCGGCTCCCACCGTCTGAGGATCCCCGGACAAACTCCCTTCGGACAGAGCACCCACCCAAAGGCGGGCCGCCAAGAATCCCAGTGCCGGCCCCACCACCCGGATTAACAAGGTGTATTCGTCCTCCAGGGGAAAGCGAATCACCTCGGCGCCTTCCTGCATCAAGGACTCCAGACATCGGGCTCGATCTTGTTTTCCGCCGCGGATCAACCCTTCCCGGCTCGCCGCAGTGAAGAGCACCGTTCTGGCGAAGCCCGCACGGCAACCCAGTGCCATACGGGCATGAGCCGATAGTCCCTGACTGAAGACCACCAACGTACGGTCCTGCCGCCTACAGCCAGAGTCCGCACTCAACAAGGCCCCGGTGGGTAGAAACTCCGCAGGGATGTCCGTGAACCGGTTGAGCAACCACACCAAATATCGGGCATGGGCCTCGGAACTGCCTAAACCCGTGGCCACCACGCGCTGGGGACGCTTCTGCGGTTGCGCCGCTCGCGCCGCCTCTGGGGAAGCAGCCCAGACTTCCAAAAGCGCGGGAATGGATTCCAAGCGTCCGCGCAGGAGGGCCGCGCCGCGGTCCGGACAACTGACCAATGGAGACGGCATCCCGGAGGCCTACGCTGGGAATTTGCGGAACGCAATGCGGGGGCGTGCCTTTCTGTCAGAAATAGAGTGAAACTCTGGGTCTGAGAACTTCCCGCCAGGGTCCCGACTCAACGGTCACTCACAAGGGAGGCGGTGAGACCGTGTTAGTGCCTGCGGGGAGGGCAGAAGGAGCAGCATTGACCGGCACACCCAAAGGCGGCGGAACCTTCACTGCATTGGTGGCCGCCATCGGCGTCATCGCCGTCGTCGTGAGCGCGGACGCCGGGGTCCCCAAGACTTCGCCTTCCACTCGCACAGTAAGTCCCGGCCAGGCCATCCGACGGAGCAACTCTGCATTCCAATTGGCCAAACGGAAACAGCCGTGGCTCTCGGTGCGACCCACGTCCTCGGGCTTGGGGGTCCCGTGGATGCCATAGCCCGAGCGGTTCAGTCCGATCCAGGCAGCACCCACCGGGTTATTGGGCCCAGGCGGAATACGCAATTTTCGGCCTACGGTGAGCGCTTCTGGCGACTCGGGAAACACTTCAGGATCCCAAGTGTAGTCGGGGTTAGGCACGGTCACTAGCACCTGAAGATCTCCCACCGGACGTTTCTCGACCCGCCGCGCAATACTGCAGGGGAAATGCGCGATCAATTCGCCGCCGGTGTCGAACACCCGCAGGAACCGCCCGGCAAGGTTAATACGAATAAGACCCGCACGACGGGCAGGGATCGGCGCAATCGCGGGCAAGGTCAATTCTAGACCTTGAGTCGGCTGAGCCCAGTCCACAGCAGGGTTGAGACGGCGCAGCAATCCCGGATGTGCTTGAAACCTCTCAGCCAAACGCTCCAGCAGGGTTTCGTGCTCCAGACCAAGAACTTGCGATTTGCCCAACCAAGTCTCGGGCAATGGGGCCAGACGCAGCAAGTCTTCGGCACTGACACGGTAGGGAGCCCATGGAGCCCGCTTGAGCATGAGAGCCTTGCGTGTATTGCGGTCTAGCCAACCGCTCTGCTCCAAGCCTTGCTGCGATTGAAAGGCTTTCAATGCGGCCGCGGTTTGCGCGCCTCCCACGCCATCGATGGAGCCGGAGGAAATTCCCAGGCCGGCCAGCGCGATTTGAGCCTCCAGATAATTAGTGGCCCCGCGAGGCACCCAAGCGGCCCCGCTGTTGGAAATCGACAACTCGGGCAGTGCCACCGCCGCGCGGAGGATCTGAGTGGAAAGAATCACCGGAGCCGACGTGAGCCCCAACAGCGCCGGTGCAGCATTAGAAATCGCGACCAACGAGGGCTGTGGTGACGGCTCACTGGCTGGAGCAGGAACCGGCGAAACCGCAGGAGGTACCGGAACCACCGTTGGAACCACGGGCGCCTGCATTGGCTGAGCCGAGGTCGGAGCTCGAACTGCAGCCTGAGTCGGAACTGGCTCAACGGGAACCCTGGGGGCTTCGTTGGTTATTCCGGACCCGGGCTTGGAGGCGGCACTCCCTTCTGGCCCCAGCACCCGCCACACGCCCCAGGCCAACACCCCAACCAGCGCCAGCAGCAGCACCTTCGGCGCGAGGGCCCTGCGGGGATGCGCTCGTGACGATTGGGTTCGGGACTTCGAGGCCATGGATCCAGATCAAACCTTCGCTTCAAACATCGATCAACGGTCCGCCGCCGTCCTCATCCTTTTTCTTCGGCGGACGGCGTCCGGTGGATCCACGAATACTGCCCTGGAACTGCACCTTGGCTCGACCTCCGAGGAATCCATTCACCACCAGCGAAACCAGACTGATAATTACTCCACCCCAGAAGGCGGACCTAAATCCGTCCACGACGAATCCTGGCTCAAGCATGCCGCCGACCAGGCTCAGGAGCACCGCGTTAATGACCATCACAAACAGCCCAAGGCTGAAGATCAACAGCGGGAGCGAAATCACCATGAGCAGCGGGCGCACAAACGCATTGAGCAAGCCCAGCAACAGCGAGGCCTCCA
>CAMATE010000308.1 GCA_945861075.1 Akkermansia muciniphila | reverse complement strand
TTGGACCGAAGTTCCTCAGGCCCAGGACGGCGGACGGAATCACTCACCACCTCGTAGAGTCCTTGGCGTTGGCCTTCAGCGAAGGCGCGTTTGACACGGCGATCTTCGCCAGAATGGAAGGTGAGTATGGCGACCCGACCTCCGGGGTTGAGGCACGCGGGCAATTGGCGCAGCAAGGCCTCCAACACGCCGAACTCGTCATTCACCTCGATCCGGAGTGCCTGAAAAAAGCGGCGGATGCGGGCATCCCCCTCGGCCTTGTCTCGGGTCCAGCCTTGTTTGCGGTAGATGTCATGGAGCAGTCGGGCGAAGTCCCGGGTCCTGGCCATGGGTTGCTGGCGCAGGGCTTCGAGGACCGCCTGCGACAAGGGTTCTGCCATCGGTTCATCGGCATTGTCCCGAAGGGCGGTGGCGAGTTGTACCGGGGTGGCTCGCGCTAGCCATTCGGCCGCGGAAATTCCTTTGGACGGATTCATGCGCAAGTCCAAGGGGCCGTCGTCCTTGTAGGTGAATCCGCGGGCCGGGTCGTCGAGTTGCATCGAGGAGACGCCGAGATCGGCCAAGATGCCATCGACCCCCTGGATGCCGACACTGGCCAATCCAGCAGCCAATCCGGCGAAGTTACTGCGGATGGGAATGAATTGATGCTCGGCCCATCCTGCTTGTCGAAGACGTTCTACGGTCTTGGGCAATTCCACGGGGTCGCAATCCAAGCCCACCAAGCGGCCGTTGGTTCCTAGGCGCGCCAAGATTTCGCGGGCATGCCCACCATAACCCAGGGTGCAGTCTGCCAGGGTTTGCCCGGGTTGGGGTTCCAAGGTCTCGAGGATTTCCGAAACCATGATGGATCGGTGCGACCCGGCCGGCGTCTTGCCGGAGGCAATGATGCGGGCCACGTCCTCGGCGTAGTGTTCCGGCGACTGCTCTTTGTACTTTTCCGCAAAACGTCGGGGGTGGGTGCCAGCATAGCGGACCCTACGTTGCCGGGTGGGCATAGCGTTTGCGGAAATCGCTGGCTCGGTGATCGGAGTGGGAGGGGCTTGAGGATCGGGCAGCATGGAGGAAAGGTCGCTGTGGAAAAGGGTGTGGGAGTTAGAAGGAAGTCGGGATCTATTTCTTGCTCCCAAAAATCAGCAGGAAGACATCGAGAATGAAGAGGAGAACGATGGTGATCTCCAGAGCCATCATCCAGCGGTTTGAATGGTCGGACTTCAACAGTTCATGCAGTTCTCCGACGGTCTTGAGTTTTTCTTCGACGCCTTTCTTCCAATCGGAAAGGTGAAACCGACCCGCGGCTGTCTCGTAGATGCGGGCCAAATGCCAGTCGCCGAGGAACTTGTTGATGTTCGAGAGTTCATCGCTGAAGCGGGCCATGTCGATACGCAGTTCGCGCAATCCGGTGATCAGCGCCTTGCGGGTGCGCATGGGGGCTCCAGATAAATCCCGGTAACTGCGTTCAAGGACGAGGTCGAGGTGGCGGTCGTAGGCTTCCAGTTCGGCCAATTGCAGGTTGGCGACCTCGATGGCGTAGAGGCATTCCTCCCACTCGCTCGGTGTGTCGACCAACAGGGCGGCGTCCCAGTCGATCACGGCCAGATCGTGCTGATAGTAGCTGATGTGCCGGGAAGTGGATTCCTGGATTTCCTGAGCGGACAGGCAGCTTGGATCATTTTCCTGATTGAGCAGTCCGGCGATGGCTTCCCGATGGGTTTCCATCCAATGGTCCGAGTGGAAAGGGGGTTCATCAGCGGATGGCGGATGCAGGCAGAAGACCGTGTAGGCTTCCTCTTCAGAGAGTGCCTCATTGGGGCGGAGCACCCACGGTGAGAGTTCCGTCCGCAGTTTTTCGGCCAAGCCTCGCACTTCGCTGTCGAGACTACCGGAGTCCAGGCGGAGGTCATGGTAGGTCACCAAATCGGCCAGACGCTCCACTTCGAATGGCACGCGGACTCGGATGCTGATGGCGCCGATGGGGAGGATCTTGGCCTCGAACTGGATCTGGAAGAGTCCATGGGGCCCAAGCCGTTGCTCCGGCGGAAGGCGGACCATCCGGGGGCGGTAAAAAACGAGATGCTTCGGGTTTCGCTTCGAGGCATCCAAGCGGTACTCGGCGATGGGATGCCCCAAGAGGCTGGGAGGCAAATCGCGAGACAACTCGTAGGCGATGTCGTAGGCGAAGAAATACACCACCTCGCCCCGAAGGCGGGCCTTGGGGGAGGGGATGTTCGGTTTCATGGCCAGAGCATAGCTCGGTCTGGGCATCGGGAAAGCCGACCCAGCGGAGCCATGCGGTTTTAGCCGCCAGCGCAGGCGACGAGGTCGGCGGCGAAGGCCCGGACGTCCTCTTCGCGGGTGTCCCAGGAGCACATCAACCGGCAGCCGCCTTCGCCGATGAAGTTGTAGAAGAGCCAGCCTTTGTCCCAAAGGGCTTGGATGACCGGTTTGGGCAGGTCCACGAAGACGCTGTTCACTTGTCTTGGGAACAGGATCCGCACGTTCGGGCAGGGGGCGATGAGTTCGTGCAGTAGCGTCGCCATGGAGTTGGCGTGAGCGGCATGCCGAAGCCAGACATTGTCCCGAAGCATTCCCACCCACGGTGCGGACATGAAGCGCATCTTGGAGCAAAGTTGGCCGGCCTGTTTGGTCCGGTAGGCGAATTCTTCGGCCAGGGCCAGATTGAAAAAGACCACGGTTTCACCCACGTGAATGCCGTTCTTCGTACCGCCAAACGAGAGGACATCGACGCCGGCCTGCCAGGTGATTTCTCTCGGGGCGACCCCGAGCGCGGCCACGGCATTGGCAAAGCGTGCGCCATCCATGTGGTAGCGGAGTCCATGCTTTTTGGTCATGGCTCCGATGGCCCGGAGTTCCTGTGGGGTGTACAGGGTGCCGACTTCGGTGGGTTCGGTGACGGTGACGACCTTGGGCTTGGGATAATGGATGTCGGTGCGCCTCAAGACGGCTTCTTCAATGCCGGCCGGCGTCAGTTTTCCATCGTGGCCGGGCAGCAGAAGCAGCTTGGATCCGTTGCTGAAGAACTCCGGGGCGCCGCATTCGTCCTTTTCGACGTGAGCCACCTCATGGCAAAGGACGCTGTGATAGCTCTGGCAGCAAGCCGATAGGGCCAGCGAGTTGGCGGCGGTGCCGTTGAAGACAAAGAAGACTTCGCAGGGTGTTTCAAACAAGTCTCGGATCCGGTCGGTGGCAGCTTGCGTCCATCGGTCGTTGCCGTAGGCCGGTTCGTGGTCCTGATTGGCCTCGGCGATGGCTGCCCAAGCTTCAGGAGTGATTCCCGCATAGTTGTCCGAGGCAAAATGTCGTCTCGGCCCGTTCGGTTTTCCGAGAGAGAGGTTGCGAGAGGTGGGTTGCGAACTCATGCGCGGAGAGATTCAACGCCCAATACGCCAAAACTGCAATGCAACGCCATGTCATGGTCGTGGGATGGGGTGGCAGCGGCGTTGGATCTGAAAACGAAAAACCGCCGAGGGATCGTTGTGATCCGTTCGGCGGTTTGAGGCTTGCGAGCGTTTGATCGCCCGACAGCGGGGTGATGAACTACACGCGGGGCGCGAGTTTCTTCTCGACCGGGCTCTTGGCCAGGACCGTGTAGGCCGGGAGTCCGTTCTTTTGGGGAACGACAACCTGGCCTTCGATCAGAGGCGCGGCGTATTC
>CAMATE010000307.1 GCA_945861075.1 Akkermansia muciniphila | reverse complement strand
CGGCCGGGCACTCGTCGGACACATACTGGAGTTCGCGGTGCCACCAAACGTCCCGCTCTTCGGCCATCTGCACCTCGTTGCCGCAACGGCGGACCACGATGACTTTCTCGATGGTCTCGGTGAGCGACTTGCCGGCGGCATCCCGGATGACCAGAGCGTCATCGACGTTCTTCTTGAGCGGAACAACCGCGCCGCGGCGGAAACCGCCGTCCGACGTGATCACCAGCTTGGCACCACAGTCTTGGATGCGGTCAGCCACCGACTGCGCGCTGAATCCGCCGAACACGACACTGTGCACCGCACCGATGCGCGTGCAGGCCAGCATGGCGATGGCGGCCTCGGGGATCATCGGCAAGTAAATGATCACCCGGTCACCCTTGCCCACGCCGTTGCGCTTGAGCACGTTGGCGAATCGGCACACTTCGCGGTGCAATTGGCGGTAGGTCAGCACCCGCTCTTCGCCCGGAGCCCCATCGGTGGCGGGCTCGCCCTCCCAAATGAGCGCCGCCTTGTTGGCCGTTGCGGTGCCGAGCCACTTGTCGAGGCAGTTGGACGACACATTGAGTTGTCCGCCCACGAACCACTTGGCGAAGGGCACCTTCCACTGCAGCACCTTTTTGAAGGGCTTGAACCACACCAACTCGGTCTCGGCCTGCTTCTTCCAGAAGCGCTCCGGATTCTTCACCGATTCAGTCCACAGCTTCTTGTACTGGGCCATGGATCGGATGTGAGCCTGGGCGGCAAACTCCTTGGAAGGCTTGAAGACGCGGGACTCCTTGAGATGGGACTCGATGTTCGACGATGAAGCGGTGCTCATGGATGGACGGTGAACAGGCACTCAGTGTGTTGTTCGAACAGGGCATGCGTCAATCATGCGAGATCGAAGTCCGCCAAAAGCCAGAAGCAGGAATCCGGGGCGACCTGAAAACGAACATCCCCGGAACCGTTGCCGGCCCGAGGATGTCGAATTCGAATTCTTTGCTAGATCCGACGGTGACAGATCCGTGGATCAGTACTCGCGCTTCTTGTTCAGGCCCGGGGCCGGCACCGGGTAGTGGCCGGTGGCGTCGGCGAGAACCGGGGCCGGAGAATCCATGCGGAAGTTCTCGATGCCCGGAGCGAACTCGTGGTCGCTGTTGAGGATCTGATCGTAGGTGATGATCTGGCCGGTGTGGGCGGCCATGCGACCCATCGAGGAGACCAAGCTGGCGCGCACGCCGCGATCGACCTCGTTGTAGGGCTTGTCGTTGCGGATGGCCTCGGTGAGGTCTTCCCACTCCATCTGGTAGGGGTCGGGCTCCTGACGGGGACCGCGCCAGACGATGTTCTCGGGCTTCATTTCCTGACCCTTGTAAATACGGGCCTTGGACGGCGCGTGGCCAGTCTCGGAGATGACGGCCAGACCCTTGCTGCCGTGGGCGTAGCTGGCGAACTGGTCATGGCAGCCCGGAACGATGCGACCGTAGTGCATCAGCTTGGAACCATCGGGGAAGGTGTACTCGACCGAGTAGTTGTCGAAGTTCTGATCGACGTTGTCGCCACGGTAATGGCGGCCACCAGAGGCTTGGGCCATCACCGGCCAGTCATTCTTGATCCAGCAGCTCTCGTCGATGTTATGGATGTAGTAGTCGTTGAAGGCGCCGCCCGAGGCCCACAGGAAGCTGTGGAAGCGCTCGATCTGCCAGAGCAACTCGCTGCGACCCTCGGGCTTCTTGACCGAGAACCCAGAGGCCACCGGGCCGTGCATGCGGTAGCAGCGCATGGCGATGATGTCGCCGGCTTCGCCGTTGCGGACGCGGTCGAAGAGTTCGCCACGGACGCGGCAGTGGCGGCACATCAGGCCGACACCGACCTTGATCCCCTTCTCCAGCGCCTTCTTGTTCAGGTCGAACATGCGGCGGGAGGTCGGGCCGTCGACGGTGACGGGCTTCTCCATGAACACGTTGATGCCCTTTTCGATGGCATACTTGTAGTGCACCCAGCGGAAGGCCGGCGGGGTGGCGAAGATGGCGATGTCCTTGCCCGGGGTGAGCAAGTCGATGGCCTTCTTGTAGCCTTCGAAATCAATGAAGCGGCGCTCTTCCGGAACATCCACGCGATCCTTGAATTCGCCCTTCAGGCCCTCGTAGCTCGACTTGAGACGGTTCTCAAACACGTCGGCCATGCCGATGAGCTTGATCGGACCGGTCTTGACGCGCAGCGCATTGGCGGCGGCACCGGTTCCACGACCACCCGCACCCACCAAAACAACGTTGATCGTGTCGGTGTGGGCCACGTGGGCGGCGCGGGCGGGGTCGAGAGCTGTGGCGGCAATGGCGGCGGCCATCGGCTTGGCGACCTGACCAGCACGACTGGCCAAGAGGCCAGCAATACCACCGGCACCGGCAATGGATCCGGTGCGCTTCAGGAAATCACGACGGGAAGAGTCGGGTGTGTGTTTCATAACGAGGAAGTACACACAAACGACAGCTCAGGTCGGGATCGGATTCAAACAGTTTCACGCGCAAAGCAGAAAAATCTGAGTCTTCGCAAAGGATCTGCGATGGAGAGGGTTTTGGGATGGGCTTCCAGACCATCCGGGGCTTAGATCCGCCCATGCGCCAAGGCTGCGGTTTAATCCGGGGATGCGTCATTGCCATCGCGGCCATCTTCTGCGGCTGTTCAACCCCAAAACCACCGGCCTACACCCGTTTTCCCCAAACCCTGATTCCACCGTCGACGGTTCCGAATCCCCCATCGGCTGCCGCCCCGTTGGCAGCAACTCCCGTCGTCCCTGTGACGGCCCCTCCAACCGTTCTGCCAGCGAGCCTCCCTCCGCCGGCAAAGCCCGTCGCCGCTTCTCCAACGAATGCGCCAGCAAAAGCAACAACGGCCACCCTCAACGACAACGAACCTTGGACGCCCATCCTGGACTGGTGCCGATCAAAAAGTTTGCCGCTGCCAGAGATCCAAGCCGGTTCCAGAACGGTGAAAATCGGCGGAATCACCCATTTTCTGGGCTTTGAACCCGCCGAACAAGGGGGAGCGGTTTGCATCCATCCGTTGGACCGCATCAAAACCTTTGAACCCCTGTTGCTGCCCCCGACTTGGCCCCACCCAAAAACCGTGGTGCTGGATCCGGGACACGGCGGCACCCAAGTGGGAACACGCAGCCTGACGGGCAACCGCTTCGAGAAGGAATTCACCCTCGACTGGGCTCAACGCCTGAAGCCACTGCTCGAGGCGCGGGGTTGGACTGTGGCCCTGACACGAACCAACGATGTGGACCTGTCACTCAACGAGCGGGTCCATATCACTGATACCCTGCAGGCAGGCCTCTTCATCAGCCTCCATTTTAATTCGTCCTTCCCCAACACACAGGCGCATGGACTGGAGACCTACTGCGTGACTCCGTGCGGGCTTGCCTCGACGACCACCCGTTTCTACCCCGACGACACCACCGCCAACTACATGAACAACGAGCACGATGCAGCCAATTTGGTCCTGGCCCGGCGGATCCATCGACACCTGTTGATGACCACGGGCGCCGCCGACCGCGGCATCCATCGTGCCCGATTCATGGATGTGCTCCGCAAACAGAGCCGACCTGCCGTACTGATCGAGGGCGGGTTCTTGTCCAATCCCGAGGAATCCAAGTCCATCAACACCCCTGCCTACCGGCAACGTATGGCCGAAGCC
>CAMATE010000306.1 GCA_945861075.1 Akkermansia muciniphila | reverse complement strand
GAGGTCGTGGGACTCGGTGAACCGGGGATGCGGAACTCCTCAAAACCACCGACCTGAGCGCGATATCCCGGAGAGGATTGCCCAGAAAGGTTTTGCGCTACCAAATCATGCCATTGCATGTTGGCCGTCATGGCCGCTGCTGCTTGATGGAGCGCGATGTTCATCCCGAGCTATCGCAGCACTCAGTGTGCCATCACTACAGCGGCGACTGGCATGTAAGGTGCTGCGTTTTGCCGGGGCACAATTTAGATCCGTCTAAAGTTGGTGCTCTTACAACCATGATTACCAATCCTCAGGAAATGGGTCGCCAGATGCTGGCTGAAGACTCGGGCGCTGTGCCGCCAGGTGCCACTGAACCCACGGGGGCTCAGTCCAAGCGCTGGGTTGACCAAGCCGAGGCGAAGGCGGCTTCCGGAGATCGTTTGGGGGCAATCCAAGATTTGGAGCAGGCGTTGACCGTGGAACCCAACTCCTTGTTCGTGCTGCGAACTTTGGGAAGCCTGCTCATGGATGAGGAAAAGCATTGGGAGGCCAAACAGCGGTTCCAGCAGTTACTGGATCAGCAGCCTGAATACCTCGAAGGACGCATTCTTTCAGCCATTGCCAGTCTGAAGATGGGGCGGCTGGATGAATTTCAGTCAGAAACTGAGAAGGTGTTGGCAATTGATCCCCAGCAACCCGATGCACTGCGCTGGCGAGCTCGGGTGGCCTTTGACAACCAACTTTACTCCGAGGCTGGACAGTTTTACATCCGGTTGGTCGATGCGGGTCACGCGGATGCTGATTTGCTGACCGCTCTGGGGGTTTGCCTGGCGCAAGGTGGGCAATGGAACATTGCGGCAGAGACCTTTGCCCGGGTCCAGGTGGTTCACGGGGGAGGGGAAGTGGCACGTGAAAATCTCGGTGTCGCTCGCCAACGCATGGGACGCCGCGGAGGGGCTGATGACCTGACGGCACTGCTCGCCGAGGCGGATTCGGATTATAAATCAGGTCATCCGAGTCTCGCCTGTTGGGCTTGGATTGAGGTCCTCCGTGTTCGTCCGCGGGATGATTCTCTGAGGCGTTCTCTGGTTTCGGTCTTATTGGAACAGCGGTGGACCAAGATGGCTCGGCCGCATTTAGAGGAACTCTTCCGATCTAACCCGTGGGATCCATCGATCGGGACTTGGTTGGCGTTGGTGCTCTTCGAATCGGGGGACAAGCGGGGTGCAGCCAGTGCGCTGGAAGGGGTTTTCGCACTCGATCCAGGTTTCGACGAAGCGCGTCGCTTGGAGGCTGATTTTTCTTTGAGAGAGGGACGGTATGAGGAGGGGCGTTGGTTGATCCAGCGCTTGCTCGACCGAAACCCGGGCGACTTCAGCCTGCTGCTTTCTCGGGGCATTTGCGCCTTTCATCTGGGCCGTTGGGATGATGCGGTGACCAGCCTGGAAGCGGCTGCGGCGCTGCAGCCCGACAATGCCCAATTGAAGCAGAATTTGTCTGTGGCCCGAGAGCAGCAACGGGCAGCGGCCATGGCTCAGGTCGATTCGCATGTCCGCTCAGAGTTGGACCGCGCGGGTGAACTTCAGGCGCGTGGACAGATCCGGGAGGCATTGGGTCGCTTGGAGGCGTTGGCGGCACTGCGGCCCGAGTGGTCGGAGATCTGGGATTCGATCGGTTCTCTTCGGTATCTCAGCGGCGATGCTTTAGGAGGCACTCGCGACCTGTCCCATGCCGTCCGTTTGGCCCCTGGATTGCCTGATACCCAGGTGCGATTGGCGATGGCTTATCGTGATTGTCACCGAGAATCCGAGGCGTTAGCCGTGCTGGAGCAGGTGGTCGCGGAGCATCCAGAACATGCAGCCGGATGGCGTTTGAAGGGGGACTTGCAGCTGGAATCCTCGCCCGAGGAGGCACGGATGAGCTATGCGTCGTCGCTGAGAAGCAATGGCTGGCTACCTGACGACCTCATTAGGTTAGCTTTGGCCAGTTTGCAGAGCGGAAAGCCCAATGATGCCCGCGCGATCTTTCAAACGGTTCTGGCTATCCAACCGGGTCATCCGACGGCGATTAAAGGTCTCGAACGGACCCCAGTTTCCTGATCATGGCGTCATCCTCCGAAGAAATTAATCCCTTGGAGAAGCTTCGGGCCTTGCGCACCGAGGTGATTGATCGTGAGCGGACCCGCATGCGCGGGCTGCTGGATGAGGTGCCGACTTCGGAGCAAGAGGCCGCTGGGGAAACTACGGTTGCCGAACCCAATAGCCCCACGGCGGAGGACTCGGACGTTGCTTCCGAGCGGAAACCTAAAAAAGGTAAAGCAGCTCGGCGTTCGGCGTCGCTCGAGGGCGAAGAGCTCAAGATTCGTCTGGGCACCGAGCTTCGGCGACTGGTTGCTTTACAATGCCATGCGGATGGCTGGTCGGTGAATGACTTGGTTTCATCGGTGCTTCGGTCGGCATTGTCGGCTCGTTCACCGTCCATCTGGCATGGCGGTACTGCCTTAGCAACGTCCAACGTCTGCCGCTTTTGGCATCGTCACCCCATGGACACAGCCTTGAGGCTCACCTCCGATAAAGGGGTGTTCCTAATTACCACCAATCCGGCGAGCCCCTTGTTCAAGCATTGGAAGGAGCACTACACTCTTCTGGGAATGCCGGATTGTGACCGGATGGCTCGCCAGATGCGCCTGATCCAACTTCAGGAGTGGGTTCAATCGGTGGATGATTTTGATGTTGATGACTGGCGCAAGCCTCTCTCAGAGGAGGATTACCTGGTCACTCGAGCGGTGGTCTCTCAGCAGGATGTTCCAACCGATACGGCCTCGCGGGATGACGAAACCAACAATCCTTCAAGCACCCAATGAAGACTCTGATTTCCCCACTGCCAACGGCCTCCTTCATGAAAGTCCTCACTCTTCCGGTTGCCCTTGCATCCGTCGTCGTGCTTCTGGCCCTCAGCACGGAGGGTGCTGAGCCAGCAGGATACCTGAGTCGCGTGGAGCGAGATCTTGGGAAGATTCGAGTGGAGATTCCACCTAAGCCGCCCGTTCCGCCATTGGCACCGCTCCCGCAGACCTATATTCCTGAGCCTCAGTTCACGGCGGAGTTTTTGTCTGAATTGAAGACAAGCTCAGCCATGCATCGGACTAATTTCACCGTTCGGGCGGACACCAGTGAATCGAGCTATCTCCAGATGCCCCCCTCCGTCGCATCTCCCGTAGATCCTGTCCCGGCCGGCGTCGGTGACGACCCGGAAAAATCGAGGCAGTTGCTCCGGTATTTTTTCACTCAACTGAATTTGACCAACGGTCCGGCGGGAATGACAGGCACTTCAGGAGTGCCCATGAATATCGTTCTGCCGTTGCGGGTGTCCTCCGGGGAATCCTCGGCGCGGGGCACAGGAAGGGCTACCTATGAATTGCGTTGAACGATTTCTGGCGGCGACTCTCTTCGGAATGGTGGCCTTAGCGGACTCCCCAACTCCAGCCGGAGGGGTGGATCATCCGAAGGCGGCAGCTGTGGCCGTGGAGTATGGGCTGGATCCCCGGTTGGGCGCGTTGCCTACCGAGAATCTGCAGTTCAAGACCAACACGAACTACTTGTTGGACCAAAACAAGGCGGCCGAATCGCGTTTCCAAAAACTGCGAGGAATGGGCCCGCGCACCAACTATTTGGAGGAATTTAGTCGGACGGTCGAAGCGG
>CAMATE010000305.1 GCA_945861075.1 Akkermansia muciniphila | reverse complement strand
CACGAACCCATCGATTCCACCCTGTTCTTCCCGTTTCTGCATGTGGTGGGCAACCCGACGGTCCAGGCACTGGCGCACGCCGGAACGATTCAGTTGGGCGCGAAAGGGATAGCATGGCGAATTCTGTCGCAAGACGACGCGAGAGCGAGGCGCGGGGCGATTGAAGGCCCATGGTTGAGACCCAGACCGAGTGAACAACGACCCTCTTGCGGAAGAAGACGCAGCAAGCCGCAGGACCCCTCCCCATTTTCAGACAAGCTCTCAGGCTCGCAAGGTGGCGCCGAGGGCCGACTGGAACACGCCGATGAGGCGGTCGCCTCGTAAGACATCGCGCTATGAAGGATCACTACCGTTGACATGGTTTGTTGTGTTTATGATAGTGTTTGTATGGCAAATGCATCCACAACCCTGCAAGTTCGTCTGCCGGTCAAACTCCGGGACGAGGCCGCCGTAATGCTGGAGGAGATGGGTTTGGATTTGCCGACGGCCATCCGCCTCTACCTGACCAAAGTGGTCAGGACACGCCGAATCCCTTTCGAACTGGATGCTAATCCCGCGATAAAGACTGTTGAGACCGTCGAGGCCATCGAAGTCGATGAGACACTCCAGGGACGCATGGATCGTATCGGCACCGCCTGGAAGAAGGCTGGCAAAAAGCGGTGAGGGTCCTTCTATCAACCCAGATCCGCAGGCGGGAATTCGGCAAGTCGATCCCGGCCGAGGACCTTCCGGTCATCGCCCGATCGGCGCGGGCGGCCTTGGCGATACCATTGGCCGCCAAGGGTCTGCCAGCCGGCACGAGGTTGCTCAAGGCCTATGCCACCTCGCCCCGTGGAGCCAAACGCGTGGTTTATCTCCTGGTCCTCGACGGAGGGGATCTCTTCCTCCTGTTCTATCGCGGAAAAGATGACCCATTGGGCCGGAACGTCAGCCTTTCGAATACGGCGTTCCGTAAAGCTCTCGACACCCACCTGAGCCTGCTGGAGGCCGACATCGCCCGAGGCGACATCGAACCAGTGATATTGCCGTAGACACGCCCCCCGACCGCGGAGCCTGCAGACCCCCAATGACTGCCATTGGGCGCAGCCACTGCGACCGATCCTGCTGAATTCTTCAGGCTCTCAGGCGCGCAAGGTGGCGCCGAGGGCCGATTGGAACACGCCGATGAGGCGGTCGTGGGCGGCTTGGACTTCCTCGTCCTTCAGAGTGCGGTCGGCCGCCCGATAGGTGAACGAATAGGCCAGACTCTTGTGTCCCTCGGGCACGTGCTTGCCGCGGAAAACGTCGAAAAGTTCCACCGCCTCGAGGTTGCTCGGCTTGGCCTGCTTGACCGCGGCTAGGACCGCTTCATGAGTGGTCGCCTCCGGCACGATCATCGCCACATCACGTTGGATGGATGGGAACGCGGCCAAAGGCTTGAAGCTCCGCGCTGAATTTCCGCGGGCCAACAGCACATCGAGGTCGAGTTCCGCCAACAGCACCGCATCCCGCAAGTCGTACCGCTTGGCCAACGTCGGGAGCAGTTGCCCCAATTGGCCCAGGGGCATCTTGCCACCCAGGGTCACCGTGGCCGACTCGAGCATCAACGCGGTGCTCTCCGGACGGCGTGCGTACACCACGCCACGGAGACCGAGCCGCTCGATGAGGTCCTCGACCAAGCCCTTGAGATCATACACATCGGCCTTGGCATCACGATCGGCACCCGACCAGAAGCGCGGATCCCGAGCACCCGTCAATGCAATGGCCACCCGCCAGCCTTCACGAGCCACGCCGTTCTGCTGGCTGAACACACGACCGATTTCAAACAACTGCACATCGCCATTGCGACGGCTGAGGTTGTGATTGAGCGAATCGAGAAGCCCCGGCAGCAACGAGGGCCGCAAGGCGTTCATGTCGCTGCTCAGGGGGTTGGCCAAAAGGACCACCTCCGGAGACACCCAACGCGCGGCCGTGTCGGAAATCAGCGTCTGACCTTGGGCTTCATCGAGGCCGAG
Organism: Akkermansia muciniphila; assembly: GCA_945861075.1. Taxonomy (GTDB): domain Bacteria; phylum Verrucomicrobiota; class Verrucomicrobiia; order Limisphaerales; family UBA9464; genus SXXZ01. The sequence continues at coordinate 1,731 of CAMATE010000305.1, read as the reverse complement.
GCCCGTCAGGATGCGCCGGACCTCGGCAAAACGGTCAAAGATGGCATCGAAGGGATGCGCTCCCACTGCGCCCCGGGGGACTGTGGACGGGATGCGATCGACCCCGAACAGGCGGGCCACCTCTTCCACCAAATCCACCTCCCGCTTGAGATCCACGCGCCAAGACGGCACGCGCCACACGGAGGTTGCCGACCCGCTGCCACTGCCCTGCCCCACCTCTTCGATGCCGAGCCCGGAAAGGAATCGCGCCTGGGTTTCAGACGGAATCTCCACGCCCAGAACGACCAACGCACGATCGTGCCTCAGCGTCAGTTCTTTGACTTGAGGCGGATTCGGGAAGGCGTCGACAGCCGCGCCGGACACCGTGCCACCGGCGACTTCCAACAACAGCTGAACGCAACGGCGGCTGGCGGATTCGGCCGCCTGCACATCGGCCCCGCGCTCGAAGCGGTAGCTCGCATCACTGCGCAACGCCAACGACTTCGAGGTCCGGCGAATGCCCGTCGGCGTGAAGTAGGCCGACTCGATGAGCACATCGGTGGTGTCGTCTTGGATACCCGAATGGAGCCCGCCCATGATGCCCGCCAAGGCGATGCCGCCCGCCGCATCGGCGATGAGCAAGTTCTCCGGATTGAGCGTGTGCTCGCGACCATCGAGGGTCGTGAACTTCTCACCGTCGGAGGCGCGGCGAATCACCACTTCCGGGAGTCCGGCCGCATTGGCCTGAATGCGTCGAAGATCGAAGGTGTGCAACGGTTGCCCCGTCTCCAGCATCACGTAGTTCGACACATCGACCACGTTGTTGATGCTGCGCAAACCCACCTTCTCGAGGGTCGAACGCAGCCACGCGGGGCTGGGGCCGACCTTCAATCCGCGGATCACCCGGGCCGTGTAGCGCGGGCACAACTCAGTGGCCTCGAGCCGGACGGAGGCCGACGCCGAAGCCCCTTGGGCCGCCGGCAGGGTCACTTGGGGCAGGCGCAGCGGGTTGCCGGTCACGGCGGCGATTTCGCGGGCAATGCCGATCACCGAGTTGAGGTCCGGACGGTTGGGGGTGACCTCGAGATCGAACACCACGTCACTGCCGGAGAGTCCCAGATAGGCGGCCAAGGGTTGGCCCACCGTTGCGTCCTCGCGCAGGATGAGCAGACCGTCTTCCCGGCGATGACCGATGGCCTCGGGATCAATGCCCAACTCCTCGTGCGAACACATCATGCCGTGGGATTCCACGCTGCGAATTTTGCCGACCTTGATGGTGAAGGGCTGGGTCTCGCCGGCCTTCAAGGGCAACGACGCACCGGGAAGGATGAGCGGTACCTTGTCACCGGCCTTGAAATTCTGGGCTCCGCAAACGATCTGGCGTTCGCCCTGACCGTCGGCCACGCGGCACACCGAAAGCTTGTCGGCATTGGGATGCTTGTCGCGGGAAAGGACTTGAGCGACGACCACGCCGTCGAATTGGCCGGTCAGGCGCTCAACGCCTTCGACCTCGAGACCCAGCAGCGTGAGACGCTCGGTGAGTTCTTCCGGGGTCCCGTTGAAGTCCACATAATTGCGGAGCCAGTTGAGGGTCACTTTCATGGGCAAAAAAGGTAGAGACGGAGGCGACTCGGGCTGGATGGTGACTTCAGAACTGCTTCAGGAAACGGACGTCGTTTTCGTACAGGAGGCGGATGTCAGTGATGCCGTAGCACAGCATGGCGATGCGCTCGATGCCGAAGCCGAAGGCCC
>CAMATE010000304.1 GCA_945861075.1 Akkermansia muciniphila | reverse complement strand
GGGAAGCTTCCTGAGAATCGGGTTTTGGATGGTCACAGTTTCGCTCGGCGATTGTGCGGAGAGCCGGGGCCGCAGCGTCCGTGGATCTACAACCAGCTCGCAGCCATGTGGTATGTCCGTGAGGCGGGGTGGAAGCTGAATGAAAAGGGGGAGCTGTTTGACATGAGTGGCGCCCCGTTTGTTGAGAAGCGTGTGGAGGAGTCCGACGACTCCACCGCCAGCAAGGCGGCTCGGCAACGGTTGACCGCGGTCTTGGCGCAGCTCAATCCGGCCGGGGGCATCCCGGACACGGGAGACGGCACCGGTCGCCATGCCAACCGCAATCGAAGCCGCAAGGCTGGCAACGAGTGACACCCCTTCCATGAATACGATCCTTCGTTTTCTCGCGTTTCTCCTCGCAGCGGCATCGGTCAACGCGGCGGGAAGACCCAACATCCTGTTCATTGCCGTCGATGACCTTCGGCCTGAATTCGGGGCCTATGGCTTTACATCCATCAGGAGCCCGAACTTGGATCGGTTGGCCAAGTCCGGCATCACCTTTGGTCGCGCTTATTGCCAGCAGGCGGTGTGTTCGCCATCCCGCTCCAGCCTGATGACCGGGTTGCGCCCTGACTCGACGCGGGTTTGGGATTTGGACACCCATTTTCGGACAGCACAGCCCAACGTGGTGACGCTGGGTCAGCACTTCAAACAACACGGCTATTTTGTCCAAGGCATGGGCAAAATTTATCACGGAAACTTCGACGACGCGCCGACCTGGTCGGTTCCGTGGCAGACACCCAAGGCCCAACCCTATGCTTTGCCTGAGAATCTCGCGCTCCAACAACGTGGTTTGGAGGCCATCGATCCGGAGAAAAAAAACAAAGCAAACGGCCGGAAGGTTAAGAAACAGGCCTCGGGATTGAACTCCCGGGGCCCCGCGTTCGAAGGGGCTGATGTTCCCGACAATACCTTCCAGGATGGCAAGGTGGCCGAGTTGGCCGTTGGAACGCTGCAAACACTGAGTCGGAAATCAGAGCCGTTCTTTTTGGCGGTCGGTTTTTCGAAACCGCACCTCCCGTTTGTGTCACCGAAAAAATACTGGGACCTCTATGAACCGGCGAAGATCTCTTTGGCACCGAATCCATTCCGCCCGAAAAACGCTCCCGAGTACGCCATTTTGCCTGGCGGTGAGATGCGCAATTACCACGGGATTCCGGAGGGTTCTATTCCCGAGGGACTCGCCCGCCAACTCAAGCACGGGTACTACGCTGCGGTCAGTTACATGGATGCTCAAGTAGGCAAGGTTCTCGACGAGTTGGACCGACTGGATTTGCGCAAAAACACCATCGTGATTTTGTGGGGCGATCACGGTTGGAAACTTGGAGAGCACGACGCCTGGTGCAAACACTCCAACACCGAGAACGACACCCGCGCGCCCTTGTTGTTGTCCGTTCCGGGGATGAAGCAGACCGGCGTGCGCACAGAGGCCTTGGTCGAGTTTGTGGACATCTATCCGACCTTGTCCGATTTGGCAGGACTCCCGCTGCCTCAGCACCTCGAAGGGAGTAGTTTCAAGCCGTTGCTCGAGGATCCGAAACGCCCCTGGAAGTCCGCAGCCTTCAGCCAGTATCCGCGACCGGGTCGTCGGTCGGGCACTGGGCCATTGATGGGCTACTCGATGCGAACCGATCGGTATCGCTTCACCGTCTGGGTGGATCGCGAGGCTCCTACCCACATTGAGGACGTTGAGCTTTACGACCACCGCACCGATCCGCAGGAGAACATGAATGTCGCCGGTGAAGCTTCTCAGCGAGTCCGGGTCGAGGAGTTGACCGCTCAGTGGCGCCGAGGGTGGGCAGGGACTAAGGCCGAGTTGGCCGGCCGAATCCAAGCCCCGTGACCTCAACTTCCCCGATCGGATCGCCCGTCTGGGATGTTTGTAGAAGTGGCGCGGGCCTGGGATTCTTCGGATTTGATTGGTGGGTCTGGGGACAATGGGTTTGAAATTTCCCCAACGCAGTTGCTCAACGTTGTCGCCCGTTTCTGAATTATGTCCAAAACCCTAGATACCGCAGTGTCTACAAGATCATCGGGATTGCCGCCCATTCGGATCGTTGTGACCGGGGCGGCCGGATTCATCGGCGGTCAATTGCTGCAGACGCTGCGGGGACTTTATGCCGCCTCGGAGTTGCTGGCGGTGGATCATCCGTTGAAGCCGGCGATGGGCACGGCTACCGAAGCCTTTGGTGGGGTTCGATTCCTGAGTCACACCCAATTCTTGGAGGCGCTCACGGCGGGTATTTTGCAGCCTGAGTTGATCTTCCACCTCGGGGCCTGCAGTTCTACCACCGAGACCGACTGGAACTACCTGGCCGACAACAACCTGGCCTACTCCCAGAAGCTGTGGAACTGGGCAGCGGCCCACGGGGCACGGTTGTTGTACGCCTCCAGCGCGGCCACCTACGGGGACGGCGAGAACGGTTTTGATGATTCCCTGAATTTGACTCGTCTCTGTCCGCTGAACCTCTACGGGAAGTCGAAGCACGATTTCGACCTTTGGATCGAAGAGCAGCAGCGTCAGCGAGTACCGCAACCGGTCCAAAGCGTCGGGTTCAAGTTTTTCAATGTGTTCGGACCGGGCGAGGGGCACAAGGGACGCATGGCATCGATGGTCTGGCACGGTTATCACCAGATCCTCAAGGAGGGCATGGTGCGTTTGTTTGAATCCCATCGCCCCGACTACACCCACGGCGGTCAGCTTCGTGATTTCATCTACGTGAAGGACGTGGTTCGGGTGATGTTGTCCTTTGCCGAGCGGCGGGAGGTCTCCGGGCTCTTCAATCTGGGCACGGGTCAGGCGCGTTCTTTCCGGGATCTCATTGAGGCCACCTTCGCGGCTTCGGGTCGGCCGGTTTCCATCGAGTACATCCCCATGCCCGAAGACCTCCGGGGGCGGTACCAATACTTTACCGAAGCCACGATGACCAAGACCGCCCGGGCGGGTGTCGTCTATCAGCCCACCCCGCTTGAGGATGCCGTGGCGGATTATGTGGCGTGGTTGCGCGACAACGCCTGATCGGTGTACCCGGCGCTCCGGCTGGAAGCCCGATCGGTGATTCGCGCTCAGTGTTTCCTCGATGGTGGGATGGACAGCAGGGGCGGCGAAGGGTAACCCTTGGAAGATCCGCTTTGCGGAGGAGTGCGCCCGTAGCTCAGCTGGATAGAGCATCCGCCTTCTAAGCGGATGGTCACAGGTTCGAATCCTGTCGGGCGCGCCATTCTCCGATCGATGGTCGGATCCGTTCCGCACTGGCAATCATGGGATTCTCCTACCGCAAGTCCGTTCGCCTGGGACCCTTCCGCATTAATGCCAGCAAGTCGGGCGTTGGATGGTCTGTGGGCACGAAGGCAGTCCGAACCACCGTCACGCCCTCGGGTCGCCGCTACACCACGTTCTCAGTGCCCGGCACGGGGCTGAGTTATCGCACCGATGCCAAGCAAGGATGCTTGGTGCCGTTGGCCTTGGGCCTTGGCTTAGGCGTTGGGGCGGTTTGGTGCGGAATTCGCCTGATGACGTAGTGGTGGCTTTGCTTCGATTTGGATGATGCACCGTTCTTTTTCCCCAAGCCTATGACTCCCCTTCGTTGGACTCGCACTTTGCGAACCCCTCACTCCGAACGCCTCCTCGCCAGCCGCGATGGCAAAGACGTTGCGGCAGCGGATCTTCACTACCTTCCGGATGGGACCGTCG
>CAMATE010000303.1 GCA_945861075.1 Akkermansia muciniphila | reverse complement strand
GTGGTTTGGCTCAATGGCGTGCAAGTGGCCAAGGACAACCTGCCCGAGGGAGATGTGGTGAATCAAACGTTGGCCAACAGCGCTATGGGTGGCTCAGACGAAACCACTTACTTCGACTACCGATTGGATCCCAGCGCCTTGAAAGCGGGAGAGAACACACTGGCCGTGGAGGTGCATCAGAACTCGGTTTCTTCCAGTGACTTGAGCTTCGACTTGTCGTTGCAAGCCACGGTGTTGCCGATCAATCAGGCGCCCACTGTCGACCTGGGAGTCGATCGCCAACTGGCCGCCCCGGGAACCCTCCTGCTGGATGCTTTGTTCAGCGACGATGGGTTGCCGCTGCCACCCGGGGTTCCTGAGTTCCAATGGAGTGGCATCAGCGGACCCGCTGCGGTGACCTTTGCCGATGCGACCGCTTCCCGGACCGCCGTGTCTTTTGACCGACCCGGAGAGTACGTCATCGGCTTCCAAATCAAGGACGGCCTTTTGTCCGCCCGGGATGAAATGGTGGTGCGGGTGGGCGGGGCTCCATCTGCGCCACTCGTCGCCATCGAGACTTCGGCTGCGGGTTTGGTGTTGAAGTTCAATGCCGCGGCAGGACGCCCTCACACGGTCCAGTTCTGCGATGATCTGGTCGGTGGAGCCTGGGACACCTTTGAGGCGATTCCAGCCATCTCGAGGGCTTCTACGCTCCGGGTGGCAGTGCCTGTGTCGAACGGAAGCCGGTTCTTTCGCGTGCTGGTTCAATGAAGCAAGCCCATGGAACGACTCAGGAGAGGGAGGCAAGTTCACCTTGCCTCACCTCCCGGGCCCGTCCCAACGTCTCGTCCATGAACCGCATCGAGCAACGCTTCGCTGCCCTCAAGGCGGCCGGTCAACGGGGGTTGGTGGTCTACATCGGGGCCGGGGATCCGAACCTCGAGGCCACGCGCCGTTTGGCGTTGGGCTTTGATGCCGCCGGAGTCGACGTGCTGGAACTGGGGGTTCCATTCAGCGATCCGTTGGCTGACGGCATCGTCAACCAATTGGCTGCGCAGCGCGGATTGGAGAGCGGTACCACGCCACCCAAGGTCCTGGCGACCATCACCGAGATTCGCAAGGAGTCGCAAATCCCCATCGTCCTCTACATTTATTTCAACTTGCTGCACCGCGTCGGGGTGGAGCGGTTTATTCGGGACGCGGCCGCCGCCGGTGTGGATGGATTGCTGGTTCTGGACCTGCCGCCCGAAGAATCGGAGACCTATGAATCACTCATGGCCTCCGCTGGATTGAGCCCGGTGTATCTCATTGCTCCGACCACCCCGGATGCTCGCATTGCATTGATCGCACCCCGGGCGCGTGGGTTCATTTATTACGTCAGCCGCGAGGGCGTGACCGGCATGCAAAGCCAGGTCAGCGATACCATCGCGATGATGACCGACAAGATCCGCGCGCACTCCCCGTTGCCCATCGCGGTCGGCTTCGGCATCTCCAATGCCGAACAGGCCCGCCAGGTGGCCCAACACGCCGAGGCCATTGTCGTGGGCAGCGCCATCGTCAACCGGATTGCCGAGCACGGAAAATCGGCGGACCTGGTGGAGCGGGTGAGTGGATTTGTCCGGGAGTTGTCGGAAGCGGTGCGGTCGGTTCGTTGAGAATCGAATCGCCCATTCCTCCGGCGCGTCGGCCTGAATATTTCATGAAGTTACTCGCGTTGGCATGGGGTTGGATTTGTTGCGCAGCGGCGATGGGTGCCTCGGTCCAGGAGGTTCCGGCGCCCGCACCGCAGGCGTTTCGGCAAGAGCTCTCGAGGCATTTCACCGCCGATCCGGGCGCGCCCCGAGGGCCGGTGTCGCTCATCGTTGCCGGCCCCGACGGATCGGTTCAGGCCTATGGTCAGGGTACTTGGTACCAGTACCAGAAAGGACGCTGGCAATCCTTCGCAGCGGGGCCGCAAGGGCCGAGGGATTTATTCTCGTTTCCGGATGCCGAGGGGAAGTGGATCACCGCCGATGTCGGACGATCTTCGGTGGTCCAATTGCTGCCGATGGGGCAGGGGTTCTTGGTGGTTTCCACCCACCGATTAGACCGTTGGGAATCTGGGAAGTGGACTCGGGAACCTTGGCCGCAGTCGTGGACTCTCGCCCAGGTGGCAGTGACTCGCGATGGGGAGTGGTGGGCCGCCTCCAGTCATGGATTGGTCCGTCGGACCGCCTCGGGCTGGGAGCCCGAATCCATCGTCGACGCGGGTGATCGGGCTTGGGCGGTGCGCTCGGTTTTGGGCGTCGCCGTCGATGCCTCGGGGCAACTCTGGTTCGCCAGCAAGGCCGGGGTGGGGTGCCGTACGCCGAAAGGTTGGCGGTTCTTCGAGGGCAAAGACGGACTGCCATGGAACGAGTTCACCGGAATCGCTGTGGGTCCTGCGGGTGAGGTTTGGTTCACCACGTCCCGCGGAGTAATTCGCTGGAGTGGCACCGAGTTCCAATACCGTCAGGGACCGCGTTGGCTGCCGTCGGATGCGGTGTCCCAGGCCTGGGTCCAAGCCGATGGTCGCGCCTGGTTCGCCACGTCCAACGGTGTGGGCTGCATCGATCATCAGCCCATGAACCTCTCCCAGAAGGCCGAGCGCTACGAGCGCGAGATCGATCAGTACATTCGCCGTACCTCGTATGGATTCACCGCCGAAGCCCCGCTGAAGACTCCGGCGGATCGGTCGACAGCCGCGCCCGAAGATTCCGACAATGACGGACTTTGGACCGCGATGTACGGAGCCGGCGAGTGCTTCGCCTATGCGGCGACCCGTGACCCGAAGGCCAAGGCCCGGGCCACACGGGCTTTCGAGGCGTTGCGATTTCTTCAGAAGGTGACCCAGGGTGGAATCCCTGCGCCGCCGAAAGGCTATGTGGCCCGCACGGTCCGTCCGGTGGAGTGGCCCGATCCCAATGCGGGCCGAATCGAGGGCGACCGCGAAGAGGCCAAGCGTGACGCTTTGTGGAAGGTGTATGAGCCCCGTTGGCCCAAGAGCGCCGACGGTCGGTGGTATTGGAAAAGCGACACCAGCAGCGATGAGCTCGACGGGCACTTCTTCTTCCATGCCGCCTACTTCGAGCACGTGGCGGAAACACCCGAAGAAAAAGACCGGTGCCGCGAGGTGGTCCGGGACTTGGCCGACCATTTGGTGAGCCATGGGTTCAATTTGGTGGACATCGATGGCAAGCCCACCCGGTGGGGACAGTTTGGTCCGGAATCGGTGAATCGGGATGAGCGATGGGTGGCCGAGCGCGGGCTCAATTCACTGAGCATCCTGAGTTATCTCGCTGTTGCCGGTTATGTCACGGGCGACCCGAAGTACACGGAGGCTTCCCGCGAGTTGGTGAACCGACATGGCTATGCGCAGAACTTGATGTTTCCGAAAGTCCAGTTCGGTCCGGGATCCGGCAACCATTCGGACGACGAGATGGCCGTGATGTGCTTCTACAACTTGCTGCGCTACGGCAAGGATCCTGCGGTTCAGGATCGGGTGCGCTACGCGTCCTATGCCTACTGGGCGATGGAGGCTCCGGAACAAAACCCCTTCTTCAACTTCGCCTTCGCTGCCGAGGCACTGGGCAAAACCATTCGCAATGTCTGGGGAGAGTTTTCTGTGCATCCGTGGACCGGGTGGCATGAAGACGCGATGGCTACCCTGAGGGGCTTCCCGTTGGACCGTTTGAATTGGCCGCATCAGAACTCCCATCGATTGGACATCGTCCGA
>CAMATE010000302.1 GCA_945861075.1 Akkermansia muciniphila | reverse complement strand
GATCAGATGGGTGCCGACAAGCTGTTGGGCAAGGGGGATATGCTCTACTTGCCACCCGGATCCGGGCGATTAATCCGGGCTCAAGGGGCCCTGATTACCGACGCCGAGATCGAAGCCGTGATGAGTCACATCAGCGTGCAAGGCAAACCGAGCTATGAGCCCGAGATTCATCAGGCTCTCCAGAAGGCTCAGAGTAGCTTGGGATCTATGACGCTCGATCCCGATGACGAGGGGAGCAGCGAGGATGATGAGCTCCTTCAAAAGTGCATTGAGGTCATCCGTACGGAGAAGAAGGCGAGTGTTTCCCTGCTTCAGCGGAGGCTCAAATTAGGCTACGGGCGTGCCGCTCGCATGATGGACGAACTGGAGGATCGAGGTGTGGTTGGGCCGGGCAAGGGGGCCGAACCTCGCGATATTTTGATCGATCTGGACGGGAGTGGTTTCGACGGTGGTGGCCAACGGTTGGTCTGAAGGGGGACGTTTGGGATTCGGCGGCGCTGAAACCTCGTTGGTGTGCCACACCGATTGAGAGGGCGCATCTCGCCTTGAGAAAGAAAGAAGTTGGGACTAGAAAGACAGAAACTAGGTCCCCCCGAGCATGCCCCTCCCACGCCCCTCCTCCTTCAACGAAAACACCCTCAGCATCATCATGGGGGGAGGTCAGGGGACCCGCTTGTTCCCCTTGACCCGGGATCGCGCCAAGCCGGCTGTGCCTCTGGCGGGCAAGTACCGGCTGGTCGATATTCCCATTTCGAACTGCATCAACAGTGGGCTACGTCGCATCTATTTGCTGACGCAGTTCAACTCGGCGTCGCTGCACCGGCATGTCTCCCAGAGCTACAAGTTCGATCACTTCGGTGGCGGCTTCGTGGAACTCTTGGCGGCCGAGCAAAGTTTCTCCAGCACGAGCTGGTATCAGGGAACGGCGGATGCGGTCCGCAAGAATCTTCAGCACTTCAAGAACAACGACTTCGAGTACGCGCTCATTCTCTCGGGTGATCAGTTGTACCAGATGGACTTCCAGTCGGTCCTGCAGGCTCACATCGAGAACTCGGCTGACCTGACCGTGGCGACCATACCCGTGGCCGCGCGTGAGGCTTCAGCGCTGGGTATTATGCAGGTCAATCCGGAGAATCGGATCACCCGTTTTGTTGAGAAACCGAAGGATCCCGCGATGTTGGAATCCTTGAAACTCGACCGGGCCACGTACCCGAAGTTGGGTATCCGCCGCGATGAAGACCTCTACCTTGCCTCGATGGGTATTTACGTCTTCAACCGAGAGGTGCTCTTGGAGTTGCTGAACAACAATCACACTGATTTCGGCAAGCACATCATTCCGGGGGCCATCGAGAATCACCGGGTTTATTCCTACATTTTCCAGGGGTACTGGGAGGACATCGGAACCATTCGAAGCTTCTTCGAGGCCAGTCTCGACCAGACCAGTGATCGGCCCCAATTTGATTTCTTCAATCCCACGGTTTTTACGCGGCCTCGCTACCTGCCAGCCACCCGTATCGAGAGTGCAGCCATCGATCACGCGGTGATCGCCGACGGATGCACCATCGATCATGCTCAGTTGCGCCACGCCGTCGTGGGTATTCGCTCCGTTCTCGCAGCGGGGAGCTCCTTGAATCGAGTGGTGATGATGGGGGCCGACTACTACGACGACACCGAGAAGCGCAAACGCCCTCAAAATCAGGGGATCCCCATTGGTGTGGGCCGTGGAACGCGGATCGACAACGCGATCATCGACAAAAATGCCCGCATCGGCCGCAACTGCATCCTGTCTCCGGAAGGCAAGCCTGCCGATGTGGATCATCCTCTCTATTACATTCGGGACGGTGTCTTGGTCATCCCCAAAGGGGCGGTCGTTCCGGACAAGACGATCATCTAGTCGGTGTCATCGAGTTGGTGCTCCCCAGAATAAGGCGAGCGGGCGCGTTGATCAGGTTTACAAAATGATCGCTTGCCTCTCCTGAGGGAAAGATACTACGTTGACGTTTCGTTTGAGGCAATTCGCCCGTGAAACCGGGCAGAAATATACATTTCTATGGTTCGCATTCGTTTGAAGCGCGGCGGTAATAAAAACAATCCGGTGTACCGGATCGTGGTGGCTAATGGACGCAGTCCTCGGGACGGCAGGTTCATCGAAGAGATCGGCACCTACAATCCTAAGACTAAGGGTAACAACTACACCTTGGACTTGGATCGCGCCCAGTATTGGATGGGTGTTGGTGCTCAGCCCAGCGAGACGGTGGCTTCTTTTATCAAGAAGTCCGTCAAGGTGGCTGCTGTGGCTGCTATTGCTGCCTGAGCCTTTCCATCGCTGACACGTTGTAGCTATGCAGGCCTTCCTCGAGTTTGTGGTGAAGGAGTTGGTGGATGAACCGGAAGCGGTCTCCGTGACTCCTGCCGAACGAGGTGGCCTCACAGTGTACGAGGTGCGTGTGGCTCGCCAAGACGCCGGAAAAATCATCGGTCGTCGCGGCGGTACCATCCAAGCCATTCGGTCCGTGCTCCAAGTGGGCGCGGCCAAGGCGGGGCGGCGCTGCACAGTCGATCTGGTTGAGGACGAATAGCTCCGAGGCCTCTTTGCAGGGTCTCATGTTTTTTGGAGGGCTTCTCAGGGTCTTTCACCGTCTTCTGTCATCGCTGTCTTCATCGCTGTCTGTATTGTCGCTGTCTATAGCATCGCCTTCTCTGGCTTCAACCAACTCTGGTAGAGTGCCCCATGAAGGTTGATATTTTGACCCTATTTCCGGAGATGTTCTCAGGTCCTTTGGACGAGAGCATTGTGGGGAGGGCTCGGAAGACGGGGATTTTGGACCTCAAGATCCATTTTCTTCGCGACTGGGCTCATGACCGGCATAAAACAGTCGATGACCGACCCTTCGGCGGCGGACCAGGAATGGTTCTCAAGCCGGATCCGATCTTTGAAGCAGTGGAGTCCCTTCGGGGGCCAGAGACGCGAGTCATCCTCACCGCTCCCGGTGGGCGTCCATTCAACCAGGCAGTGGCTGGTGAACTAGCGGCCCTTAATCATGTGATTTTGATTTGCGGGAGCTACGAGGGGTTCGACGAGCGAATCAGAGAGCATTTGGCCGACGATGCCTTGAGCATTGGGGATTATGTCCTCACCAATGGCGCATTGCCGGCGATGGTCATTGTAGACACCGTGACTCGCCTGTTGCCAGGGGCCCTTGGGGACGCGATGAGCGCTTCTGAAGAATCTCATGGTGACGGATTACTGGAATACCCTCACTATACCCGACCTGCGGATTTCCGCGGGTGGACGGTCCCCGAGGTGCTCATGTCCGGGAACCACTCCGAAATCGCCCGGTGGAGACAAATGGAATCTATGAGACGGACGGCTGAGCATCGACCGGATTTGTGGGAAAAGTACCGCTGGCGAAAACCGGGCAAATAGCTCAACTTAATGCGGTTCGAGTTTGGTTCGGATTTCGATAAAGATCGGGCTGGCACTGCTTCGGCACTGGGCCGGCACTGAAATGAATCAAAATTTCGGATGTCGAATTGACGGTTGGAAAGTTTTTTTAGAGGATTAGTTTTTTGCAAGATTGAGGATTCGGGAAATTTAGTTTTGGAAATTTGAAGAGAACACAGCCATGAACAAGGCCGCATTGTTTGACAAAATCGAGGGCGAGCAGTTCCGCAAGGAACCCGCGAAATTCAACGTGGGCGACAGCGTCCGGGTGCACACCAAGGTCGTCGAG
>CAMATE010000301.1 GCA_945861075.1 Akkermansia muciniphila | reverse complement strand
ATGAGGGCCCCGTTTTCCTTGGGATCCCAGCCCCAGAAACGCCCCCACGACTGATCGGCCCAAATGCCGCCCAGCACGGTGCCCACGAAGCTGAACAACGTGGCAAAGCACAAGATGCCATAGACCATGCGCGAGAGGCTCTTGCCCATGTCGGCGGTCATGACCTTCGTGAAGAATCCGAGCACCACGTACAAGATGGCCAAGAAGCCTGCGACATAGGTGGCTGCGTAGCCCAACGTCACGATGACCACGTGAGTCGCCAACCAGAAGTTGGTGTCGAGCACCGCTTGGAGCATCACCATGGTGTCGCCGCCGAGTGCGAGATTGTGGGCCACGATCTGGGTGGAGAAACCAATCACAGTGGCCACCGCCAACCCGATGGCGTTTTTCCAGAACGATTCGAGGATCAACCCGAGGCCCACCGCACCCCAGCCGATGAAGATGGCCGAGCTGTAGAGATTGGTGACCGGCGGACGTCCCTCGAGCCACATCCGGGCGATGAGCCCCAGCGTGTGGACCACGAAGGCCAACTGCACCAGATGCAAGGACGTCTTGCGGCTCCATTCGGCGAAGTTGAACCAGAATCCGCAACCGAAGAGAAAGGCCACGATGTACAGCGAGGCCGCCTTCGAAAACGGCGCAAAGCCATTGTAAAGCTGCTCACGCGCAGACTTGGTCAGGGCCTTGCCCAGGCGCAGCGACTCCAAGTAAGTCTGATAACTGGCCACTGCGGCATTGAAGGTCGCGACCTGTCCCTCGCGGAAGGCGTCAGCCATCGCCGCCCAATGTCCCACCGCCGGCGACAACGGCCGGGTGCCCGCCGTTCGGATGCCCTCGGCGACGGCTTCAGGCGGGAGTTCGGCCTTGGGAACGCGCATCAGGTGCTTGAGCAACGGCGCCCCGAAGCTGGCATCCAACAGGGCCTCGCCCATGCGCTGCCAGGCAAACGATTCGCCCCCATTCGCCGGAGGAATCAATAGCGGCGGCTCGCCCCGCAGCGTCACAAAATACCGCTCGGCATGTCCAAACACCTCAGTGAGCGCATTGGTGTCAAACGTACCGGAACCAGTCATGCGCTGTTGGAAGGCCTTCACACCCGCCGGGATGGCCTTCTGATAGTCGGCAATCTCCGCAGCAAAGCGAACCGTGTCTTGCGGGTGCACCGTGTTCTTGAGGCGCAGGTACAGGGTCATGGCCTCGTAGAGCCCCAGGGTGGCGTTGTCGAAGGCGTTGCGAAGCGACGAATCCTTCCCGGTCTCCTGAATGTTCCGGGCGCTTTCCTCGATTTGCTTGAGGCCCGTCTCACCAAACTGGTTCCATGCGTAGTGCTTACCGTCCTCGCCGGCTGCGGGGTTGGGCTCCGGCAACTTGAGCAGCGCCTTGAGCTCCGGGTGATCCACGCGGAAGACCTTCCAGCCGTCAGCGGCCTCAGGTCGGGTCATGAGCGTCATTAACCATTCGGTCGCCGAAATGATTTTGGGCCGCTCGTACCACGCCTTGGTCGGCTCCAGATTGGCTGTCTCTTTTTCACGAATGCGGGTCAGCGAATTACGAGCCAGCGAATCGAAGGGCTGCAGGCGGCCATTGAAGACCACTGGAAGCCGACCCAAGGCGCTGAAGGCGTAGTCGCGGTCACGCCGGGGCATCAGGGCACCCAGGATCCAAAGTGCGAAGATCGCCGTGATGATCAGGGGAAGGCGGTGTTTCATGGTTCAGGCGGTGCGCGTTGAGAGGAATCCGATTCCAGCAGGTGGAGATTCAGGCGGCCCGGGGATTGCGGCGGGCGATGAACTTGGTGAGGTGCAGGAGGAACTGAACCAGCAGGCCCACGCCCACCAGAATGCAGCCGAGGTAAGGGGTGATCCACGACGGGTTGCGCACCACCTGCAACGCACTGGTGCCACGCCCGCCATCGGCCAATTGTTCCTTGCCCATTTGATATTGGAAGAAGGTGTAGCCGCCATACCGCAACGGCGAATTCATGTAGATGTCCACCTCGCGGTCTTCGTGGGACTCGGTGTTCCGCAACCGCACGCGGCTCTGGAAGTTCTTCGGGATGTCCGTGCCTGGGTAGGTCTCGTGGGTGGTCTTGAGCAACGTCAGCGCGAAGGGCTTGTAATCGCGTACCGGGCGGTACTCGAGGCGCCACTCTGTTCCCTCAACGGTCACTGCCTGGGACTTCAATTCTCCGGACACAGCCCAGGTTCCGAGGCTCGACGGCCCCGAAAGCTCGATCACCGCGGCCGGCACATTGCGGGCATCCATGGTGCGTGTGGCTGGTTGCTCATCGATGACGATCCGGGCGCCCACGCCTTGGGTCGCCGCGGGCGGGCGATTGGAGTCCATCACCGGCGCGCGGAGTCGGATCCGCGCATTTTCATAGGCTTCCTTCACCCGGACGGCAAAGGGCAGCAACTCGTGGCGCAGTTCGGCCCCCGGCTTCAAGCGCGAGGCGGGGATGGCCACGACTTGGTCGAGGGTGTTGCTGCCAGCACTGCGGAGCACGGCCAATTCGAAGTCCATCGAAGACTCCGAGTAGTTCCGCGTATCCCCTTCGCGGAAGCTCATGATGCTCTCGCGGGCCAGCATGTCGGTGGCCAATTGCCCCAGCAGCAGCAAGATGATGCCAATGTGGGTCATGAAGATGCCGCTCTTGGACCAGGTCCATTTGAAGCGGGTGAAATGGGCCACGATCAGGTTGATGACCAGCATCGTTCCCAACAGGTATCCGCCGGGCAGCGGCACCACCGGGAAGGCCGATCCATGCGGCGTCCAATAGGCGAACCAACTGCGGAAGTACCGCTCCTGGGCCACATAAAGACCATCGCTGGTTTGGCCCAAGGTCCCGAAGAACACCACGGCGACACCCAACCCCAGCAGCACCACGGTCAGGCGCAGGGACGACAGGAACTGGAATACCTTGGAAAGCATGGACAGAGGTTCGGACGGTGGCCGATCAGGTTCGATTGAATCAATTCTTTGAAAGTGCGCCGGAATCTTTCGTTTCTCGAAAGGACGAGAGGTTTACCCCCCATTAGAAGCGAACCGAGCGCACGAACTTCTCGAAGGCTTCGCGGTTTTTGACAGCGACCGTGGAGGGCGCGGTCATCTTGAAAAACCACGAAACCCCGTCCCGGGCGACGATCGCTCCGAGGATGGTTTTGTCGGCGCCCTTCAATTCGACCCAAGTGCCGCTGTCACCACCGGCCGTGGTCAAGGCCGTCGAATTAGCCCCCAAGGCCGAGGCTTCCAACGGCGCCAACCCCACTTGTCCGCGCCAGCGGTTCACATTGGCCAGGAGCCCGCCGCCATCGCCGTTGAGCTTGCTGATGGACACATCGCCATTGCCGGCGGCATCCGGGATGTCAAAGGACGCCAAGCGCATGGGCTTGGGGCCGGCGGCTTTCCAGCCGGAGGGCACCTGCCAATTCGGGAGGCCGTCGGACCCACCGCCAGCGACCGAACTGGACGAGGCAGTTGAGCCCGCCGGGGCCGCCGAGGCTGTACCGGACACCGGGGCCGACGAGGCTGCCGAAGGCGCTTCGGGAGCCGGTTCGGCGCTGCCGGCGCTGCCGCCACCCGTATCGACTGACTTCAACCACGCCAGGAACTGAGGCCTCTGCTCGGCCACCAGCGCATTCTCGCCGGTGATCTTGAAGAACACGGTCATCTCACCGGCGGGCAAGATGGCTGCCAGCGTGCGTGCGGCATACTTGCCGTCGAGCACCGCCTTCTTGCCGTCCAACTCGTACACCACCACCTGGCGGTTGCCGGCCGGGATGAGGGAACG
>CAMATE010000300.1 GCA_945861075.1 Akkermansia muciniphila | reverse complement strand
CATCGCGGCATCCACGATGACGAAGTTCTTCTTGCCGGTCTTCTTGATGTACTCGACCCGGGTGACCAACGCGCCCGCATTGCCGCTCATGAACCGACCCGGTTCGAGGAGGATCTTCAGACCCAAGGGCTTGAGGAGCGGCACCAGCGTCTTGGCGTACAAGTCCGGGGTTAGGATCTTCTGGCCGGCGGGTGTCTTCCACCAAGCAGCGTCACCCGAGGCGAGGGCGTCCTTGTAGACAATGCCGATGCCGCCTCCGATGCTGAAGAAGTCGAAGCCATGGCGGGCGTTGAGCTTGGCGACCAGCGGGCCGACCTTCTCGACAGCCTGACGGAAAGGCTCGACATCGGTGAGCTGGGAACCGATGTGCATTTGCAAACCGCGCAGACGGATATTCGGCAATTTGGCGGCCCGGGCATAAACAGCCTCGATGGATTCGAACTGGATGCCGAATTTGTTCTCGTAGGTGCCGGTGGTGATCTTGGCGTGCGTGTGAGCATCCACGTTGGGATTCACCCGCACGGCCACCGGGGCGATTTTCTTGAGCTTCACCGCCACCTTGCTGATGCGCGCCAACTCCGCCTCAGATTCGACATTGAAGCTGTAAATGCCCTGCTTGAGTGCAAAGGCAATTTCCTCCTCGGTCTTGCCGACACCGGCGAAGACGCACTTGCCGGGATCACCGCCGGCGGCAATGACCCGCTGGATTTCACCGGCGCTGACGGTGTCGAACCCGCCCCCGAGGTCCGCGAAGGTGCGGATCACAGCCAGGTTGGAGTTGGACTTCATGGCGAAGCAGATCAGGTGATCCAGCGGCGCCAGAGCGGTATCGAGCTTGGAATAGTGATCGGCGAGGGTGGCCTGCGAATAGACGTAAAGCGGAGTTCCGTGCTTCTGGACCAGGTCCGAAAGCGCGACGTCCTCGCAGAAGAGTTCACGACCGACATAGCGAAACGAGTGCATCTCCGCGTTTTGTGCCACAGAGAAGACCCGGAGATCAATCGCGGCTCCAGCCCGCGGGCCATGAATCGAAAAGTGCGCCCTGCCGGGCCTATGAAAAAAGGCGGCGGGTTACCCGCCGCCTTCATTGGTTCTTGGATCGCTTCGGCTGCGAGCCGGACCGGATTCGATCAGGCTCCCATGCCGTCTTCGAAGCTTCCGGCCGCCTGCGGGAAGCAGAGATTCTTGGCGGTGTAGGCGATGCCGTCGGCCGAGCAGTAATCGAGAGCCTTGTGCGCGCTCTCGGCCTCGACGACCAGCGGGGCCGACTCACAGCCGTGCAGCTTGCAATAGCGGTCTTGATAACCCACGGCCAAGAGCAACTCGACGTAGCGCTGCATGTTGAGGTCGCCGCTGCCGAGGTCGGTGAACTGCATGGCCCGACGGGTCCAGTTGGACTCCATGGTCCGCAGAGGGAATCCCGGTCGGATGACGAAGTTCTTCACGTGAGCGGCATAGATGTACTTGCCCACCTTCAGGAAGCGGCTCTCCCAGGACTCACCTTCCCAGCAGTGCGACGGATCGGCGTTCACCGCAAGGCAGGGATCGTTATCGCAAATTTGCACGAGCATCAGGAAGTCGTCGGCCGTCATGGCCGCCGTGCCGGGATGGATTTCGTGGCACAGCTTCAGGCCCAGGCTGTTGGCGTGCTTGCGCAGCTTGGCCGTCTTCTTGACGAATCGCTCCTGACCTTCCTTGACCAGGTCAAAGCCCGAACCACCCCAGAAGCCCCACGGATAACCACTGGCGAGCTCCCATCCGAAGGCCACACCCCAGAACATGGGCACCGACTTGATGCCCAGTTCGGCCGAGAGATCCATCAGCTTCAGGAGGTACTTCTCGTGCCAGGCCTCAATCTTTTCGGGCGAGAGCTTGGCGACCTCGGGCGCAATGAAGGGGTTTCCGGACTTGGTGCCGGTCCATGCACTGGTGTGCACCCAGAACGGGCAGTGGGCAGAAATGCCATCCAGGCGCATGCCCCGGCTGCTGAAGGCGCTGGCGATGTCCTTGGCCTTCCGGAATCCACCCTTGCCGTCGCCGAGCATGTAGTTGCTGGGCTGCGCACCGGCTGCACCGGCGTTCTTGGCATAGTCGAGGAACTGCTCGAGGGACTTCGCGCCGTGCTGGGCGCCTTCGATCGAAGCGTGGTAGGCGTTGGGCATAAAAATGGTGTCGATAAAATTACCGGACGATGGACGGCCGTGGAACTAACCGCTGGAACCAATGCAGGCAAATCGAAACCGCCAGATTCTGCAATTTTCCATCGAAGGCGAGCCCGTGATTCAGCGGGGAATTTCCAGACAGAGCAGGTGAGCCCGATCCCTGAAAAAGAACCGACCGAGAGCCAAAGCGGGCAAGGCCCGAGCTCCCGAACCACCCGCTTGGAATCGTCCTTTTTCAACGGGCTTTTCCGAACTGGCTTCCAAAACGCGCACCTCGCCACTTTCCATCAGCAGCAGGAGTTTCCGACCCGCCGCCAAAACCGATCCCGATCCGGCCCGCTCCAACGACCATCGGACTTTTCCAGAACTGGCCTCGATGCAGCGGAAGTCAGGACCGGATTCCTGGCGTCCATGAAACCCATATAGAAATCCATCAACCAACACCGGAGTGGCAAAATGGGAAGAGAGGGACTCGTCACCCGACCATGCCGATCGAAAGGTCTTTCCATCGGGTTTGAGCAAAACGGCCCCAGCGCCGTAGCTAGACGTCATGAAGATTCCGTCCCCAACGGCGAGTGGCGTGGCGGCATTCACACTGGCATGCATGCGAGCGCGCCAAGGAAACCGGGCCAGCTCCACCCCATTGGCAGGGTCCAACAACAACAATCCGGCACGGTGGAAACACAGGACTTCCTGCCGACCGGCCCGTGTTCGGGGTACCGGGGAACCATATCCGGCTTCGTCCGTTCCGGCCTTCCAGAGCACTCGACCATCGCTCACCGCAAAAGCCACCACGCAAGCCTCCGGTCCGCCCACCTGAACAATCAGCCGATCGCCGAGCAACAGCGGTGAGCTGCCAAACCCGAAGAAGCCAGACTCGGCGCCAAAGCGCTCCGCGCAGTCCACTTGCCAAAGAAGACGACCATCGGTCGCCGAAACCGCCCGGAGCTTGCCGGAGGCTCCGAGAGCGAACACCCGTTGGTGATCAGCCGCTGGAGTGGCTGAGGGACCTTCAGTGCCACCAAACTGGGCCGAATACGACGTGGGCAAGGCCTGTTTCCACTTCAAACTTCCATCCGTCACGAGGTAGGCCGACAGCACCTCCTGCCCCTCCGAGCGGTGAAACAAGTACACGCAATTGGACACCACCACCGGTCCGCTGAATCCCTCGCCGACGGCTGCCTTCCAGCGCAAGGGCCAACCTTCCTTGGGCACGGCATCCAAAGTCGCCGAAGGACTTTGCCCATCGCGGGTCGGACCCAGGAATTGAGGCCAGTCTGCAGCAGCCGAAGCCGAAGGACCGGCCAAGCTAAGAAAAGCGATGACGGAGGCGAAGTGTCGGAGGGAGCGGCGGATCATGGGGACAGGCGCTTCAAGGGTTGCTTGTGGATAAGACTCCCGGAGCCGGCGCATGTCCATGGGGTTTCGGCCTTCTGGGATTGAGAGCCTGTCTGAAAATGGGGAGGGGTTCTGTTTGGGAGGGAAGGGTTCGATTGGCAAGGCGCGAGGAGGGAGCAGACCCGCAGCGGTCTGTGACCGACAAGCAACGCCGCCAGCGGGCCCTTCCCTCCCAAACCCTCCGGGCGGCGGGTCTTTCCGGCTTGGACTGCGTTGGTTCGGGCGGAACAGA
>CAMATE010000299.1 GCA_945861075.1 Akkermansia muciniphila | reverse complement strand
CATGTGCTCGTGGAAACCAGAGCTCAAGCGGTGGGAGCCGAGAGCGTGGAGGCTTGCATGGCGTCCAGCATCACGCAGGCCCGTCAGGGGACGCTGTACTTGATGACGGCGGGTCAAAAGGGGGCTTGCGACAAGGCAGAGCCCATTTTGGCCAAATTATCCGCTTCCCGTCGCTACATTGGGCCGGCCGGATCCGCGGCTCAGGTGAAAGCTCTGGTCAACATGGTGATGAACATCAACACCGCGGGATTGGCCGAGGGCTTGGGCTTGGGGGCCGCGCTGGGTTTGGATCTCGCAATTCTTCGTGAGGTGTTTTCCCAAACGGGTGCCAATTCCCGAGTTCTGGAGACTGACGGTGAAGACATGCAAAAGCGCGACCACGCCTGCTATTTCAGCGCGGCTCACGCTGCCAAGGATTCCGGCATCGCGGTGAGCCTGGCCAAGAAAGCCAAGCTGAAGTTGCCGTTGGCGCAGGCAGCTCTTGAGCAATATACCCGAATGGTCGCAGCGGGACTCGGGGAATTGGACAAGTCTGGCATCGCGGAGTTGACCTTCCCGGGTCGCGGTCCCAAGGCCAATAAGTCATCGAAGCAGTCTACGAAGGCTACGAAAGCCAATAAGGCGCCCGCCAAAAAGCGGTAGACGTTCGGTCGAGTGGGCCATCGCCCGTTGCTCAGTCCAGAGCGACGGAGCGTCCGCGCGGAGCCGCGGAATACACCAGAAAGCGATCGAGCAGGAGCTGGACTCCGAAGTTGTTGACGCCGGATCCGAAGAAGACCGGCGTGAGTTTGCCGTTTAGAACTTGTTGGTGATCGAACTCGGAGCCCGCCATTTCCACCATCTCGATTTGCTCGCGGACGGAGGTGTAGGTGAGTTCGTCCAACTTCTCGCGGACCAAGGGATCGTCGAGGCCTGTCACATTGACGGGGGCCCGGTACATGCCGCCTACCACACGTTCAAAGAGGTGTACCTTTTTCTCGGCACGATCGTAGATGCCACGGAATTCTGGCCCGTTGCCCAGGGGCCAGTTCATGGCGCAGGAGCGGATCCCGAGAACAGCTTCCAACTCATCCATCAACTGGATGGGGTCGCGGGATGGGCGGTCGAGCTTGTTGATGAATGTGAAGATAGGAACCCCGCGTCGGGCGCAGACCTCGAAGAGTTTGCGGGTTTGGGACTCCACGCCTTTACCGGCGTCGATGACCATGATCACCGCATCGACGGCGGTGAGGACGCGATAGGTGTCTTCCGAGAAATCCTTGTGTCCCGGCGTGTCCAGCAGGTTGATGCGGTATCCGGAGTATTCGAACTGCAGTACCGTGGAGCTGATGGAAATGCCGCGCTTCTTCTCGAGCTCCATCCAATCCGAGGTGGTGGCCCGCTGATTTTTCCGGGCCGTGACCGACCCAGCCAATTGGACGGCGCCGCCGTAGAGCAGGAGCTTTTCGGTGAGCGTGGTCTTACCGGCATCCGGGTGGGAGATGATCGCAAAGGTGCGGCGACGTTGGATTTCCTCCTGTAGGGTCACTGGGTTCCGGATGGGTTGAAAGGTTGGGTGGCTCAAGGAAAACGGCACCCCGGAGGGTGCCGTTCACGATTCTGGATCGGTCTTGATCAGGCTGCCTGAGGAGGATTCTCCGGGGTCGCCTCAGCGGGAGGAGCGACCGACTCGGGCTCAGTCTCACCTTCAGGGGCTTCCTGAGCCAAGGAGGCTGCGACATCCGTTGCGGCCACGGTCTCAGCTCCGCCTTCGGACGGAGCCGCTTCGGGCTGCGCGGGTTGCTTGTCACCCTTCTTCGGAGCCTTCGGTGTCGGAGTCGGACGCGGGGCGGGTTTCTTGGCGGTCTCGAGCATGCCGCTGGCGAACTCGATCACATGCCCCTGATGGATCAACCAGTGGAGGTCGTTGAGGACCGTTTGTTGTTCCTGAGTCAACGGAGTCGGGGCCGGAGCCGCTCCACCTTCGACCGGAGCCTCGGTGGGCGCGGGGGTAGGGGCCAGCGTCTCCACCAAACGTTTCCGGTTGGTGCCGACGTTGGTGTTGACGTGCTCGATGATCTTCTTGGTCGTCTCGGACACCACACTGTTCTCGATATCGAGATAGTGCGGGCGAGCCACGGCCACGTGCACCACCGTCTTGTCGCGCTTGAAGAACTGCAACCCCATGGAAGCGAAGGTGTTGCTCAGCGCGGTAGCGATGCGGATCGGGAACCGCTTCTCCTTGTCGAGGGAGACGCGCAGCAGGGTTTGCAGCGCAGCGGGGAGCTTGGCGTCAGCCTTCGGTGTGAAGGTGTCCACCTGCTTGATGATCGAAGGTTGGTGCACTTCGGCGAAGTGCGCGCGGACTTCTTCCATGGACTGGAGCACCTTGGGCTCCGGCACGTTGAGGGCCGTGTACTCGAAGCGGAAGCTGACCGACTCGGTCCATTGCTTCACGATCGCCTCATCCTTCACGATCTTCACACGGCTCTTGTACATGTCGAAGTTCATCCGTGAGAACCGATCGGCATGGAGCTTGCGAAGCTTTTCCTGATATCCGTGGAAGTTCGGAGGCCCGAGGAGTTCGCCGGTCATCCCGCATTGGGCGACCAGGGTCCAGACGCCCTTCGGCGGATCACACGGCATCTTCTGGGTTTGGTAGAAGGTGTCGAAGTGGGCCTTCAGGGCGTGCTCGGAAGCGGCGGATTCGCTGAGCCACAGCGTGTCGTCGAGATTGCAGACGACCAAGGGTTGGACGGCGATGTCCCTCTTGGTGGCCTCATCGCGGCGCTTGATGACCTTGAAACCGACGTTGTACCGGTCGGGCTTCTGCATCACCAGTCCGGCCACCTCGAACAGGGGATAGGCACGGCCGCTGAGCTTGATCTGGCGGGCCAGAGAGCTGACGCCACCTTGCTCGGGCGTGAGGGTGAGCTCGACCGGGATCAGGGGTTCCGGACGGAAATCTGGACGACGGGGGCCACGGCCAGGACCGTCGCGCCGAGGTCCGCCCTTTGGATCCCAAGCGATGCCCGGAGCGCCATTAGACCCCCCTTGAGGGCGAGGTCCGCGGTCGCCGCCTGGGCCACCCTGTGGCCGGGGGCCACGGTCGCCACCGGGGCGAGGACCACCAAAGCCAGCGGGCCGGGGTCCGCGATCGCCACCCGGGCGAGGTCCACCAAAGCCACCGTCGCGCCGAGGAGGGCGATCACCGCGACCGAACCGTCGGTCGCCGCGTGATTCGCCTTCTGTGCCATCGTAGCGTGCGTACTTGTTTGGATCTGTCGGCGAGGTTGCCCAAGCCGGCTGAAACAATTTATCGAGGTCGAGGTTGATCTCCAGTGGTTCGCTCATATCAAAAAGACCGCATTCTAGCGGGTGTTCCCAAAACGGCTCGACACAATGCGACTCGCACCGTGTGAAAGCAAGCGCCGTTGTCCTGAGTGAAAGTTGGCACAGTCGAGGGGTTGGCTGTGCTACGAAAGCAGGGAAGTCTGCTGGTGATTCGAGGGTGGTTTTACCCTAGGTCAGCCCGCGTCATCGGGCGGAGCGATGGGATCGGCCGCCTCTATGACCGGTTCTTCAGCTTCCTGCGCCGCGTCGCTCATCGGAGGTTCAGGGGGTGCCAATTCGACTTCGATTTCTCCGAAGTCTTCGCTCTGGATAACCTGCAAATGACGCAGTCGAGTCAGCTCCAGCATGGCGAGAAAAGTGACAACGACCTCGCTGCGGCTGCGCGCTTCGGCGAAGAGTTCACTAAAGCGAAACCGGCCTTTCTCTTGGATGAGAATTCTCAATGAGGCCATCTTCTCCGATACGGTATAC
>CAMATE010000298.1 GCA_945861075.1 Akkermansia muciniphila | reverse complement strand
TTGCCCGCCTGGATGGGCAAGTTGAGACCGAGTTGAGGGGCGGTCTCCGGCGACCAAGATCCGCCGCACAGCACAAACTCATCGGCCTCCAGGGCTTCTCCATCGACCCAGGCCGCCCGGACCCGACCGCGCTCGGTTTGCCAGCCGCGCACTTCGGCCTTCCAACGGAAGCGGCACCCCAGGAGCTCCAGCTCACGCTGAAGGCCGGCCATGAAGCGGTCGGGGCTCAGGTGACAGTCCTGGGGGAAATGAACCGATCCGGCGACAGACATCGTAATGGCCGGGTCCAGAGCTGCGGTTTGCCGGGCATCGAGCACATCGGCCGGGATGCCCAAAGCGCGTGCTTGGGCCGCCGTATGGGCTTCCTCGTCGAGGGCGTGCTGGCTGCGGCACAGCATGAGAAGCCCCTTCTTTATGAGGCCGAAGTCGAGTTGGGGCAGGGCGGCCAGTTCTTCAAAAGCCGCCCGACTGGCCAAACTAATGTCCCGCAGCAGCGGCGCAGCCTTCTGAACCCGTTCGGCCGTGCTGGCCCGCCAGAAGCGCCATCCCCACTCGAAGAGTTGCGCGTCGAAGCGTGGGC
This sequence comes from Akkermansia muciniphila, assembly GCA_945861075.1. GTDB lineage: Bacteria > Verrucomicrobiota > Verrucomicrobiia > Limisphaerales > UBA9464 > SXXZ01. Next base: position 3,255 of record CAMATE010000298.1, on the reverse strand, counting down.
GGATGTAGAAGGGGGATTCCGGATTCCACATCCACTTGAGACCCAAGGCGACCATTCCGGGCGCAGCCAACGGGATGAAATGGCTCGGCACCACCATGCCGGCGTTGCCGAAGGAGCAGCCGTTGCGGGCCGGCGAATTTCGATCAATGACCGTCACCGAGTAACCGGCCTTGGCACAATAATAAGCGGTGCTCAGCCCGATGACTCCGCCCCCAACAATGGCCACGTGTCCACGCATTCTTGGACAGGATGGTGACGGCATTCTTGGGGGTCTTGCCACGCAGAAGTGGGGAGGGCGAAAAATACGGCATAACTGGCTGTTTCAGTATCGATAGCGTCTTTGGGATGAGGCTTCGATTCTGATCGGATATCGGTAATGAATCGGTCCGGATCCAAGGCTGGGATTACCCCTGCCACCCTTGTCTTGCGAAAGAATCTGCAGCGCCGTCACTTTCCTCCCAACTGAATCGTTCGGGCCGAGTCGGAACAATTTCATTGGATCGGTCGCGCTGGCTGCGTCTTTTTCCGCGTCTTGGCCGAACCGGCTCCGATTGCTTCTCTATGAAGCCGATCCAATGCCTCACTCGATCAAAGCGGTTTAGAAGAGGGAGGCCAGGAAGAGAACGGGCGCCGGAAGGTCGGCGGGTGGGGGCAAGCCTGAGCCGCAGCGGTGACCTTCCGGCGGGGTCGGAGGGTCACCGGCAGCCCGAAACACTTAAATGTGCTTCACCACTTCGGAGGTCGGGAAGCGGACCTTCTTCTGGGATGCGTATTTGTCGTCATCCGCGCGGTAACCGGCGGCGCAGGCGACCACGGTTTTGTAGCCGGAACCGGTGAGGCCGAGGATTCGGTCGTATTCCACCGGAGCGATGCCTTCCATCGGGCAGGTATCCACGCCCAGCAAGGCCGCCGCCGTCATCAACTGACCGAGGGCGATATACAGCTGATGGGTTTGCCAGATGTCGAGGTAGCCGGCGTCGGTCGCCTTTTGAAGACTGCCCAGCATCATGCCGCGGTAGCCGGCCAAGGCCTCCAAGGATCCGCCGCGGACCTCAATTTGGCGGGCCAGAAAGTGATCCACATGGGCCTGATCCAGACCGGTCTTGACCGCGAAAATCACCATGTGGGAACAGTCGGCGGGTTGGGATTGTCCCCACGAATGGGGCACCAGCTGGGCTTTGACCTGGGGATCGGTCACCACGACAAATTTCCACGGCTGCAAGCCAAAGCTGGAAGGAGCCAAGACGAGGGCGGTTTCCAGGGTTTTCCAGAGCTCGGCCGGGATGAGAGCCGATGCATTGAATTTCTTGGTGGCGTAGCGCCAATTCAGGGCGCCGAGGAGCTGCTCAGGTGAGGTGGTCATTATGTCGTGACCCGCAGGATGGCTCGCCTCAATCGGGTCGGCAACTGTGAGTCCGGGATAGGAATCCTTCGGATATGGACTTCGAGGGGAAGCGGTTGGCCCCCAATTGGTGTATTCGGGCAACAAAAAGCCCGGGAAAGATGAATCTTCCCGGGCTGTGAGAATTCGTTTCCGTTAGATCACTTGATGCTGCGGTAGAACAGGCTGCTGCCGGTCGGGGCGGGCACCGTGTACGGGCTGGTGGCACCGGTCACGTTGCTGAAGGGCCCCGAGATCGAGGTCGCCGACTGCAGGTTGCCGGTGAAGGTGACCGTGATCGCATCGCCGGTGCGGCTCAGGGAGAGCACCGGAGCTGGAGCAGTCACCGTTACTTCGGCGCTCGGCACCAACTTGCCCGGAACGCCCGCCAACAGGCGGTAGCTCGCGGAGATATCCGACGGGGTGGTCGGGAAGAACCGGTACGAGGTGCCGGTTGCGTTGGCGATGTCGACGAAGCCCGAGCCGATGTTGCGCTGCCATTGGTAGCTGAACGAGGTGGCCACACCCTGGCGGGTCACCTTGGCCGCGCCCTCGAAGGTCACCGCGGAGGGCGGCGAGCTGACGGCCAGTTTCACTTCCTTGATCTGCCAGCTGGGGGTGCTGCCCTTGGAGCAGTCGTCCCAACCGCCCAGGAACTGGACCACGATCTTGTCACCCTTGGTGAAGGTGCCGAGGATCGCGGTGCTGGTGATGAATTCACCCGCGGCATAGCCCGGGGAATCGGCATTGAAGGCGCGCAGGCCCTTGAGGACGCCGTTGCCTTGGATGACACCAGGCGCATAGCCATTGGCCGTGAAGTTGTCGGCCGAAACTGCGGTGAAGGCCCCGCCATTCACGCTGACCAGCACTTGGCCGCCGTCCCAGAGGTCACCCTCGAAGGAATAGCGGTGCGAGAAGCTCAAAGTCACGGCCAGAGACTCCGGTACTGTGTAAGTCGCGGAATTCAGGCGGGAGTTGTACGGGCCGCCGCAGTCGGCCACAGAACCGTCGGCCGACCAGATGCCATTGGCCGGGTCATACACCCACGGACCCGGAGGCTCTGGGGTGGTGTTGGTGACCGTGAAGCCGCCGTCGCTCGAGGTGAAGGCCTGAGTCAGGAAGTTGACCGCAGAGGTGGAAAGAGCCCCCTCTTGATTGGTCGGCTGATGGGTGAATTCCACCTCGGCATTCGGATCCACGTAGGTGGACAAAAACTTGCCATCGATGGGGGCCAACGTGGCCGATGCGGTCGTGTCGGTCGACTTGCGCCAGGCCACCTTGAGCCAGTCGCCGCCGCCACCTTCCTTGAGGAGCGTCAGGATGGCGTACTTTTTGCCGGCCTGCAGATTGATCGGGGCGGCCGTGGTTTGGGGAGATCCGGATTCGGGCTCCAGAAAGCCTTTGCAGCAGCCCGGCTCATGGACGATCGGGGTGTCGGTGGCCGGGTTGGGCATGGTTTCGTTCGCACTGAGGTAAACGCGGGAGGCGTCATCGGAGGCCACGAAGAAGTAGTAATCGCCCGACTCGGTCGGGGTGATGAAGCCGCTGATCCGGGCCATGTAGTTCTCATGGCTGTCATCCGGGAACACCGTGCGGGTGTCGAAACGGCCGGTGATGGTTCCGAGCGTCGTCGGGGTGCCGGCGATCACGCGAGGATCCGCAAGGGCAGCGGTGATGGCCTCGTCGCTGGCGCTGGCGAGATTGTCGTAGTGCTCAAAGCGCAGCGCGCCGGAGGCCAGTTGCCAGGAGCCAAAGGTGATCGTCGAGTTGGCTGCGACTTCGGTGGCGGGAACCATCTGATCCTTCACGCCGAAGACCCTGACTGTGTAGGTCTTGCCTGCATCCTGCTTGGAAGTCGTCAGTTCGACGATGTT
>CAMATE010000297.1 GCA_945861075.1 Akkermansia muciniphila | reverse complement strand
GTCCAGTGCGCCCAGTGCCACGACCACAAATTCGATCCGGTTTCACAGGAGGCCTACTATCGCATTCAGGCGGTCTTCGCGGCGGTGGATCGAGCGGACAAGCAGATCGACCTCGATCCGGAGGTGGCCGCTCGGCGGCGGGATCTGGGCTCTCGTGGGGCGGACCTGCAGCGCCGAAAGAAGGAATTGGAAGCGACGTTCGCAGCCGGGAAAAACCAGCCCCCGCCCGACGTTTCCGCCACACAACTGCGTCGTGAAGAGCTTGCCGTTGTGGAATCGGAGTTGTCCGTGGTGAAAAACCTGATCTGGGAGTTGCCCGCACCCCTTACCGCCTACGTGGCCGCAGTGCACACGGGATCAGGCGCATTCGTTGGCACCGGTGCCCAGGGTGGGGCGCCTCGGCCCATCCACGTGCTCGGCCGCGGGAATGTCCTCAAACCGGGCAAGGCGGTGGGACCGGGTGCCTTGGAGTGCTTGCCGGGCTTGCCCGCGACTTTCGATCTCCCGCAAGGACACAAGGAGGGTGACCGCCGTGCGGCACTGGCCCGATGGCTTTCCAGCACCCGCAACGTCCTGACGTGGCGCTCGGTGGTCAACCGTGTTTGGCAGTACCATTTCGGTCGAGGTCTCGTGGAGACCCCGAACGATTTTGGCCGCATGGGAGCCAGCCCTTCCCACCCGGAACTCCTCGACTGGCTCGCGGCGCGATTCCTTGCCGATGGGCAATCCCTCAAGGCTCTCCACAAGCTGATGGTCACCAGCGCGACCTATCGACAGGTGTCGACGTGTGACGCTGACGATCCGCGGGCTCTGATCGACACCGAGAACCGTTACCTGTGGCGTTCGAATCGGCGGAAGCTCGAGGCCGAGGCCATCCGGGATGCCGTGCTCCTGGTTTCGGGCCGGCTCGATCCGACGATGGGAGGGCCGAGTTTCAAGGATTTCGTCATCGAACACCCGGAACACTCGCCGCACTACCAATACCATCTTCACGACCCCGACGATCCGCGGACCCACCGAAGGTCCATCTACCGATTCATCGTCCGCTCCCAGCAGGAGCCATTCATGACGGTGCTGGACTGTGCGGACCCATCCATGCAGGTCGCCCGACGGAACGAGAGCACTTCTCCTCTGCAGGCGCTGTCGCTCCTGAACAACGGCCTGATGGTGACCATGGCGAAGCATTCGGCCGAGAAGATCCGGAAACGGGGGGGTGATCTTCCCGGTCAGGTTCGCCTCGCATTCTACGAGGCGATCGGACGCCCACCCACTCGAGCGGAAGAGGGGTTCTTCATGAGCTTCACGGAGAAGCATGGCCTGACCCACCTCTGCCGGGTCCTTTTCAACCTCAACGAATTCGCGTTTGTCGACTGATCATGACCGAGCCATCGCCATTCCACAGGTCTTCGTTGGCCCCATCGCCCCGATCTCGCAGGGAGTTCCTTTGGCAATCCGGAGGCGGCCTCGGTGGCATCGCATTGGCCGGAATGCTGGGTCTCGATGGGTTGCTGGGAACAACCGCAAACGCCGCCACCCCGCGCCCTGGATCCGGCTCCCCCCAATTCAGGCCTCGTGCCAAGCGGGTCATCCAGTTGTTCATGGCGGGCGCCGCCAGCCACATCGACCTCTTCGACCACAAGCCCGAGTTGATCAAGCGGCACGGGCAGAACAGCGATTTCGGGGAGCCCGTCGAGGCGTTCCAGGATGGCTTGGGACCTTGGATGAAGCCTTTCTGGCCGTTTCGCCCGCACGGGCAGTGCGGCAAGATGCTCGGTGAGAGTGTCGCGGAATTGGGCCGGGTCGTGGACGACATCGCCTTCATCCACAACATGGTCGGGAAGACCGGAATCCACAGCCAGGCGACCTATCTCCAGTCCACAGGCTTCCAGTTGCCGGGGTTCCCAGGAATGGGGGCCTGGGTCAGTTACGGGCTCGGGTCATTGAACGAGAACCTTCCCACGTTCGTGGTGCTCCCGGATCATCGGGGCTTCGCTTCGAATGGTCCCAAAAACTGGGATTCGGCATTTCTGCCGGGTCAACATGCCGGGACCATCATTCAGTCGGGCCGGGAAAACCCAATCAACGACCTCTTCCCCGGCCGCCCGGGTGCCTACATCACATCCGACAGCGAGGCCGCCGCCCATGAGGCGATGACGCTGGCCAACCGGCTACATCTGATGGGACGCGACGGGGATCCTCGGCTTGAGGCGAGGATCCGTAGTTATGAACTCGCCGCGCGGATGCAGTTGGCTGCTCCTGAAGCTCTCGACCTGTCCCGCGAACCCGAATACATCCTCAACGCCTATGGTGTTCGGAGGAATCCGCCGACCTGGCCCAAGGAGATCAATGCCGAGGAAGAGATGGACGCGTTCGGGCGCAGGTGCCTGGTCGCGCGGCGACTGCTGGAGCGGGGTGTTCGATTCGTGCAGATCTGGAGCGGCAACGACAATGGCCATCCGCGCCGGAATTGGGATTCCCATGAGGACCTCCAACGGGACCATGGTCCGCTCTCGATGGGGCTCGCCCGGGGTGCCGCCGCTCTGATCGAGGACCTGAGGCAGCGAGGGCTTCTGGAGGATACTGTCATCCTCTGGACCACGGAATTCGGTCGCATGCCCAGCTCGCAAGGGGGCAAGGGGCGGGACCACAATCCCCATTGTTTCACCAACTGGCTTTGTGGTGGCGGCATCCGTGGGGGTGTCACGGTCGGGGAAAGCGACCCCTGGGGCTACAAGCCGCTCGACCGACAAAGCCCGACGACCGTCCACGATGTCCATGCGACCATCCTTCACCTGCTGGGAATCGATCACACGCGACTCACCTTCCGCAGCAACGGGGTGGATCGACGCCTCACCGATGTTCACGGTGAACTCATCCGCGGTGTGCTGGCTTGAGGATTTGCCCAGGCCCGGGATGGACAGGCTTGTTCGTCACCAGTCCCGCCTCCAGCATCGCTTCACGTTGCCTCGAATTACGCCATGGATTGGTTGGGTCATGCTCATCTGGGGTGTCCTGATGCCGATCCATGGCACCCGGGCGTCCTCGGGGGGATCGACTGAACAACTTGCCGCGGTGGTCAACCCGCGCCTGCGGAGTTTGCTGGATGAACGAGATCGGCTGGAGAGGCGACTTCCGTTGCTTCCCAAACCCAGCGGTCAGGCCACCAGCCAGGCGATCGGGGTCCATTCCAAACCCGCGGCGTCGCCGGAAATCCGCAAGTGGTTCCAGGTGGATCTGGGCTCGGAGCGCCAGATCGACACCATCGTGCTCGTTCCTGCGCAGGTCGCCGTGGGCGAATACCGGGGTCAAGGCTACGGGTTCCCACCCAGGTTCCGGGTCGAGGTCTCGGAGGATGAAAGCTTCCGTGAGTCCAGGATCGTCACGGATCACACCCGGGAGGATTTCCGGAATCCCCTCGGGAACCCGGTCCTGTTCGCGGTGAACGGACAAAAGGCCCGATATGTGAGAGCCACGGCGACCCGCCTTTGGCAGCAGGGTGAACCTGCACTGTTCGCCCTCGGGGAGCTCCTGGTCATGGCTGGTGAACGCAACCTCGCCGCAGGACGTCCTGTGCGTGTGTCGGATTCCCAGGAGAGCCTTCCGCAATGGGCCGCCTCCCACTTGGTGGATGGCCAGAGCCAGTTGGGCTTGCCGATCGATCTCGTCCCGAGCGAATCCAACGGCTACCACAGCAAGGAGCGGGAAATGCGTCAGGATGCCGTCAAATGGGTCCAGGTCGACCTCGGTCGCAGCCTTCCTCTGGACGAGGTCCGTTTGGTCCCCTCCCGGCCTCGTGACTGGGTTCTGGTGTCAGGCTTTGGGTTTCCGCTCCGATTCCGTGTCGAGGTCAGCGAG